>JBECKS010000040.1:0-2944 GCA_040235395.1 Pseudomonadales bacterium
GCTTCCAACTGGTCTCTTGCACCACATTTAGAGCATACGTGCCTGTCGTCGGTAAAAACCGCGCCACAGCTCTTGCATTTCAGGCCTTCGAGATAGGGATCTCCGTTTTCGGGAAGTTTCAGAAAACTCACCGCAGGTAATGTCTGGGACATGCTGACTCCTTGAATGATTAAATGGAAAGGGTGCTCAATCTAGCACGAGGGAGGGGGCTTTCAAAGCAAAGGGGTTTAGACAAGAAAGGTCTTTTGACAAGACCATGTCATATCCAAGGTGAATCGCTGGCCATAGGCCAAAAATATTTGTCACCTGTGGCGTGTCACTGCATTATAGAATCTGCTTGTTGGTTCGGATGCGGTGCATTCTGGCTAACGTTTCAAAAGTGCTTTAATTCATCATTTTGGGTCTTGCTGCTTTGAAAATATTAACTGTATTCGGCACCCGTCCGGAAGCCATAAAAATGGCTCCTCTGGTGCTCGCCTTATCTAAAATTCCAACACTGGATTCTAAAGTGTGTGTAACAGCGCAACATCGAGAAATGCTTGATCAGGTTCTGGAACTTTTTGATATCAAACCTGATTTTGATTTAAACCTGATGAAAGCTGAGCAAAGTTTGAATGATGTCACCACGCAGGTTTTGCTCTTACTGAACCCCGTTCTTGAAGATTTTAAACCTGATTTGGTGCTAGTTCATGGTGATACTGCAACAACCTTTGCTGCTTCTTTAGCCGCCTATTACCAGCATATAAAAGTAGGGCATGTTGAGGCGGGGCTACGTACGGGTAATCTTTATTCTCCTTGGCCGGAAGAGGCCAATCGTAAATTAACCAGTGTGTTGTGTGACTTCCACTTTGCGCCTACTGAGGCAGCAAAACAAAATTTAATACGAGAAGGGTATTCAAAGAACATTTTTGTGACGGGTAATACCGTTATTGACGCCTTGTTAACAATCAAGGAAAAAATCGATAAAGATGAAACGCTGAAACAAACCTTGGCTTCAGGTTTCCCCTTTTTGGACGAAAGTAAAAGGTTGATATTGGTGACAGGGCATCGTCGGGAAAGTTTTGGAGACGGCTTTGAGCGAATTTGCCAGGCATTGGTATCTTTGGCAAATCAGAATCCTGAGGTACAAATTCTGTATCCCGTGCATTTGAACCCTAATGTGCAAGAGCCTGTTAAACGCTTATTGAATAATATCAGCAATATATTTTTGATTGAGCCGCAACAGTATTTACCTTTTGTGTATTTAATGATGCGCGCGCATATTATTCTTACAGATTCTGGTGGCGTGCAGGAAGAAGCGCCTTCACTAGGAAAGCCAGTGTTGGTGATGAGGGATACTACCGAGCGACCTGAGGCAGTAGAGGCAGGAACCGTGAAACTGGTGGGAACGGATACCCAAAAAATCATTCAGGAAATGCAAAGCTTACTTGATGATGAAAATGCCTATAGGACGATGAGTAAAGCACATAATCCCTATGGCGACGGTTTGGCTTGCAAGCGGATTATCGAGGCAATTATAGAAGGTGAAATGTATGAGTTTTGAAACGATTTCTGTAATTGGTTTGGGTTACATTGGTTTGCCGACGGCAGCTATGTTTGCATCCCGAAAAAAGAAAGTGATCGGTATCGATATTAATCAACACGCTGTTGATACCATTAATCGCGGTGAGATACATATTGTGGAACCAGATCTGGACATGTTGGTTCACGCTGCGGTGACACAGGGATACTTAAGAGCCTCCGTGACAGCCGAACCTGCCGACGCATTTTTAATTGCAGTACCAACACCTTTTCTGACAGATCAGGAAAATGGAGCGCACGAGCCTGATTTAAGTTTTATTTTTGCGGCAGCAAAAACCATTGCGCCGGTTTTAAAAAAAGGAAACCTGATTATTCTGGAGTCTACGTCGCCCGTGGGCGCAACAGAGCAACTCGTTCAATGGCTTGCAAAGGAAAGACCTGATTTAAAATTTCCATTTAATGAAAGTGATTCCGCAGATATATTCGTTGCGCACTGTCCAGAAAGAGTTTTACCTGGACAGGTTGTGCGTGAATTGGTCGCAAATGATCGTGTGATTGGCGGTATTAATAAGGAAAGCTCCTTAAGAGCTGTTGAACTCTATCAAACCTTTGTAAGAGGTGAATGCGTTATTACCAATGCCCGAACTGCTGAGATGGCTAAGCTTACCGAGAATGCTAGTCGAGATGTTTCTATTGCGTTTGCCAATGAACTTTCCCTGATTTGTGATGAATTGGATATCAATGTGTGGGAATTGATTCACCT
This sequence comes from Pseudomonadales bacterium, assembly GCA_040235395.1. Taxonomy (GTDB): domain Bacteria; phylum Pseudomonadota; class Gammaproteobacteria; order Pseudomonadales; family JBECKS01; genus JBECKS01. The sequence continues at coordinate 2,285 of JBECKS010000040.1, forward strand.
TGCGAATCGACACCCACGTGTAAATATTTTACAACCAGGCCCAGGTGTGGGTGGGCACTGCATTGCCGTTGACCCATGGTTTATTATCAGTAAGACACCTAGTTTAGCTCCATTAATCACAACGGCAAGAAAAGTGAATGATGCAAAAACGGAATGGGTAGTTAAAAAAGTTGAGGAGGAAGTGAGTCGCTTTTTAAAAGACCATCCGCATAAAAAAATTGAAGATATATCCGTTGCATGTTTCGGTCTAACCTTTAAACCAGACATCGATGATTTAAGGGAAAGTCCTGCGCTGGAGATAGCAAAAACATTAAATAAAAAAGAATTTAAAGTGCTTGCGGTAGAGCCCAATATAAAAACTTTTGCTGGGGATTTAAACTTGGTTTCGCTAGAAGAGTGTGAAGCTGATGTTTATGTGTTGCTGGTAGATCATAAGCCATTTAAGCGATTTAAACCGGTAAGTGATTATATTGTTGATACTAAAGGCGTTTGGTAAGAATATAATTTATAAATTGAAAAAAGTAATCTTTATGGCAGAAAGCAACAAATATATTTTGCATTATGGAAGTTTGGCTGGAATGTCATACAAAATTGCAGAAGCTTGCAATGCGCAAGGCGTTTATTCTAAAAATGTAATTTTATGTGATAGGGATGTGGGAG
>JBECKS010000258.1:0-1784 GCA_040235395.1 Pseudomonadales bacterium
ATGTAGGGGTTGAACGGGTGGAGCGTCGAGGTGGGCGGCTCCCCCATCCGCCCCGAGGGTGCGAAACGGATGCGCGCGAGCCGCTGCCCTGCACGGGAGGAGCGGTGGGGACGCAGCCCGAGTGGGGGCTCAGCCCGGTCTCAACCGCAAGGCGGAGGCTCCCGCGGCCACAGGCCACCGGACGAGGACACCCTCTCCCTGCACCGTTTCGTCGAGACCCCGCTCCGACTTGGAGAAGGTGGAAATCGGGAAGCGCCAGATCTCGGCATCGGGGGTCGCATGGATCTCCGCACGGCCGCCAAGGGACAGCTCTGTGGCGAAGACGGCGTCGGGCGGGTAGGCCGATGGATCCCAGCTGAAGCGGACTTCCAGGCTCCCGTCCGATCGGAAGCGAAGAGTCTTCTCCAACGCTCCGGATTCCATGGAGGAGAACCGGATCTCGAGAAGGGATTCGGAGTGCCCTGGCGGGTGGCCACCTGTTGACGATCCTGGATGACCGCTGGAAACGTCTCCGTCGTCTGATGGAGTGATGTCGGCGATGGCTCCTACCTCGAGAGCCTCTCGAGCCCAACTGCGAAGGGGAAGAAAACGGCCGAGCCTGAAGTCGGATGCCCTGGTCTCGGCCCTGAGGACGCGCTCCACGAAAATCGCTCGATCATCTCGATCCACGGGGGGCATTTCAGAGAAGTGGAGACCCTCCTCGAGGTCGTGGATGGAAGGCGCGCTCTCGAGCTTCTCATCTGTGGGCCCGCTCCCATCTGCGGAGCTTCCCACATTCCCTTCCGATTCCCTCTCGTGGCGGCCTTCCCCCCGGACCTCTTCCGTCCCCGTTCCGTTTCCCGGCGCCTCGTGATAGGGCTCCCGGCGCCGAGTGAGGGTGTTCGCCAGGTTGACGCCGGCTCCGAAGATCGTGAGCTCCTCCACCGCACCTCCTCGGCGGGGGCTTACCAATGCCGAGAACTCGGAGGAGTGAACCCAGAGCTCGACGTGACCGTCCATGTCCAGATCCTTGGCCTCCCAACCCAGAGCCTCGCTCTGGCGCAGGAGACCCTCGGCCTCGGCGAGGTTCCGCCAGACGGTGTCTCGGAGGTGTCTGAGGTAGAGTCCGCCGAAGACCCCGTGCCAGTATGCATCGTTGCACTGGGCTCTACCCAGGGCTCGGCGTGGCGCCTCAGCGTTTCCCCGGGCTCTGCACAGGCTCGAAAGCGCCAACATTTTCTTGTGCATCCGGTTGGCCTCCGGATACTTCACGAGGAAGTTCCGCCAATGAGATCCCCGGATGAGGGGACTCTCACCTCTGGCGAAGCGCTCCTCTCCCAGGATGGCCTTCAGCTCCGAGAGCCGGTGATGGGCCTCCCAGGGCAAAGACCACTCCTCCATTTCCCGATAGGAGGCAGACGGCAGGTACGCGAGTCCCCCGCTGGGAAGCTCGTCCAGAGCACTGCTGAAGGTGGAAAGACGGATCTCACCGGCCTCTTCGAGATCCCTGATCGTTCGGGTGAATCGCTCCAACCATCCGCGGTCATAGACCCACTCTTTCGTCCCCGGCCAACCTCCGAACTTCTCGATGTCGTCGGCGGCTACCGCCAGCCGGCGGCCGCTTTTCCTTAGCTCCCGCAGGTACGCTGCCGTTTCTTCCGGGGCGTGGAAAGGAATGAGGTAACGGAGCTTCTCGTCGATGGCGAAGACTCCCAGACTCTTCCCCGAGGCTTCGGTGCGGAAAGGCGCATGCAGTGTATCCCGCTGGAACCCGGACGCAACGAAATGCCTGTCGTCGACCAGGA
>JBECKS010000228.1:0-5813 GCA_040235395.1 Pseudomonadales bacterium
TCTTCAGTGAGTTATGCGGTGCAGAACCTGGAATCAGAACTGGGGGTGAGACTGTTTAGCCTTCAGGGTAGGAAAGCAGTGCTCACTGAACAGGGCAAGCAGCTTTATGCCCGTGCGCAGGTGTTGGTGGAAGATGCTGATCGCATCGAACAGGCGGCACGGCAAATGGCGCAAACGGGTTTGTCTGAGATTGGCATCGCTATGGATGCCATCTTCCCGGATTGGGTGATGTTGGAAGTCATGGCGAAGTTTAATCAACGTTATCCTGATGTTCGTGTACAGCTTTGGGAAACGGTGTTGGGCGGCACCGACGAAGCCTTGATAGAAAAGCGTGTAAATCTGGCAGTGAGTTCAAATATTCCTACGGGTTTTTTGGGCAAGCAGTTGATGCGGGTACGCTTTGTTGCAGTAGCCCATCCTGACCATGTACTTCATGGTTTCAGTGATGGAAGTTTGGATTGGTCGGAATTAAAGAAGCACCGTCAGCTGGTGGTGCGTGATACGGGTATCAAATATAAACGGGATGCGCGTACCTGGTTGCGAGCTGAACAGCGCTGGACGGTGAGCCATATTCGAACCGCGATACGAGCAGTTTGTATGGGTGAGGGTTTTGGTTGGTATCCTGAAGTGATTATCAGGGAAGACTTAGAGCAGGGTTTGTTGAAACCCTTGCCATTAAAAGAAGGGCTGGAACGTTTTGCAGATTTGCATCTGGTTTATGCTGATGGGGATTCGGTTCCAGCTTTGGTGAAGGAGTTTGCTGATATGCTAGTGTTGGCAGTGGAGCAACATCGCTGCTGTGCGAATCAGGAATAACGAAGGGGAAAAATGCGTGTCTGAATTTTTCATGCAACATCAACAGGAATTTCGTTTAGGCATTTTTGCTGCAGCGCTTTTGATATTCATGATGCTTGAAAATATTTTCCCCAGAAGAAAAAAAAGCCTGCCACTTATCACACACTATTTAAATAATCTTTCTCTCTCTGTTGTTAACAGTGTGCTTGTAAAGGTGTTATTTCCCTTAGGTGTTTTTTCTTTCACCTTGTTTCTGGAAAAAAAGGAATGGGGTTTGTTTTACCTAATTAATCTTCCAGCATGGTTAGAGATTTTTATTGCTATCGTGTTACTGGATTTGCTGATTTATTTTCAACACGTCATTTTCCACAAAGTGCCTGTGCTGTGGCGTTTGCATCGTGTGCATCATGCAGATGTTGATCTGGATGTGAGTAGTGGGGTGCGTTTTCATCCTATTGAAATTCTGTTGTCGATGTTAATCAAAATGCTTACAGTTATGCTTTTAGGTGTTTCACCGATAGCCGTGATGATGTTTGAAATTATTCTCAATGCCACCGCAATGTTTAATCACAGTAATCTGCGTTTTCCCTTAGGCGTGGATGCAATTATTCGCAAGATTCTGGTAACGCCAGATATGCACCGCATTCATCATTCCATTATCAGAAAAGAGTGTGATAGTAATTACGGTTTTAATGTGTCGTGGTGGGATCGTTTATTCAGAACCTATACGGCCTTACCTCAAGATGGGCATTTGGGCATGACGCTAGGTTTAAATGATTTCAGGCAGAAGCATGACCAACAGGTTCATCATTTGTTGATGCAACCTTTCAAGAATGAAGGCTAATAATGAATGTTAATAAAATCAGTTTTGTATGGAATGCTGACTTTAGTGTGGCAGGTGGGATAAACGCCCTGCAGGAACTGGTAACCGGAGAACACAGTTGTTCCCTTTGTGAAATTGCTTACCACAAGGTAAGGCAAACAAAAGAGTGGAAAAACTACAAGAAAGTCTTAAAACAGAAATTTGATTGCGAGATTGAAGAACCTTGCAAGAACTAGTTAAGCAAGGAGCTCTATGAAGCCAGTGGAGGTGAGTTTCCAGCGGTGTTAATTCACACAAATAAGGGTATAGTAAGGCTGCTGGCGGGCAAGGCTATTGATGACTGTGACGGTAGTTTTGAATGTTTCCAGAGCAAGCTTGAGCAAGCCTTCGACACGTTAGCGAAATCACAATAAATAAAAAGGGGATAATTTATGAAATTCAGAATGCTATTAATTGCCGCCATGATGGCTGGTTTTATGGGTACTGCTTATGCTGAAAAACCAGAGTGGGCAGGTAAAGGTAAGCCAACCGATGAGCAGAAAGCTGCGCACAAGGAAGCCATGACATCCAAGCATGACGACAAGATGAAAAAAGACAAGAAAGGCAAGGATGGCGACGACATGGAAGGCATGCATGAAGACATGGGCGAAGGTATGGAAGACATGCATGATGGCGACATGATGAAAAAAGACAAGAAAGGCAAGGATGGCGACGACATGATGGAAGGCGAAGATGAAGGTGAAGAGGGCATGGAAGAGAAGAAAGCAAAACCTGGCCCTAAAGGAGATGGTGGAGCCAAAAAATCATCACCTAAAAAAGAAAAAGAGTGGTATAACTTCTGGGATTAATATCCAGATAATAGAAAACGAAAAGGCCGCTTTAATCAGCGGTCTTTTTTATTGTGGAACTTGTTTTAATAAAAAATAAATAAAAAAAGGAGATGTTTATGGATCGTATGTTTGTGATTAGTGGCATGACCTATGCGGTGTTAGGTATGTTGTTGGGTATTTCCATGGCGGTGAGCAAGGATCATGGTCAATTGGTTGCTCATGCTCATATTATGTTGGTGGGTTTTGTGGTGTCTTTTATTTATGGACTTTGCCACAAGCTGTGGTTAAACAACGACAGCTCAAAGTTGGCATGGGCGCAGTTCGCCTTGCATCAGTTGGGTGCTATCTGTTTAGCTGTTGGATTATTCCTCTTATACGGAAACTATATTGACATGGAAAAAATTGATCCGGTTCTTGGTATGGGATCGAATGCGGTTTTGTTGGCAATGATTCTGATGATTGTTATGTTCCTTCGTTCAGGAAAAAAACATCAGGAATAAGATTTTTAAAAGTAAAAAGCCGTATCAGTGTTTAAACATTGATACGGCTTTTTTATTTGTTAACAAGTTAATGAAGGATATTAATTAATGGGGTTCCCTCCAGGGAATACCTTCATCAAAATCATTTCTTGCAAGCAATTCCTTTTTCACTTCCTTGATAAAATTATTATCCATTTTGCAAACCTTGAGATTATGTAGTTTCAGGATTTGCCAGAGCTTTCTACTTGAAAGCTTGTTTAGCTCGGTATCTATTTCTAATTGATGTTCGAACTGGTGCTCTTCATTCAAAAAAAGGGCTTGGGTTTCATTAGTTCTTTTTCTTTGACGATCAATCGTTATCATCATCTTTCCTCTTGTTGTTTATTCGCGAGGGATGATGCATGTCAATAATGAAGTTAAAACAAATTGAATATAAAGATTATGTTAAGAGTTTTAAAAAGAATGTGGGCTAAAAGGCACCTTTAAGCGCCTTTTTAAAGAAAAAATAAATTTTTCACACTACAAAAATACCTTGAAGGATGTAGAAAAAGAGAATGGAAAGACCTGCGCCCGCTGGCAAAGTGATAATCCATGAGGTGAAGATGGTGCCAACAACTTTCAAGTCGATGGCGCCAATTCCTCGTGCCATACCTACACCAAGTACAGCACCAACAAGCGTGTGAGTTGTTGAGACAGGAATACCCATGCCTGAGGCAATTACCACTGTTGCAGCTGCAGCAAGTTCAGCAGCAAAACCTCTTGATGGTGTGAGTTCAGTAATTTTTTTACCGATGGTGGCGATTACGCGATAACCCAGCGTTGCCAAACCAACAACAATGCCCGCACCACCGAGTAAAAGTATCCATACTGGTGTTGATGATTTACTTAGTACTTCGCCGTTATGCTCAATAACTCCAACCACAGCAGCAAGTGGGCCAATAGCATTTGCAACATCATTTGAACCGTGAGCAAAAGCCATGGCACAAGCAGTAAACACCATAAGCACAGCAAAAACTTTTTCTACATTATCAAAACGATTACCTAATTGTTCGATGGGTTTTGGCTCGATACGGCTTAATAAAATCTTTCCAATAATGGCGACAATAAGGCCACCGATAACGCCATAAATTGCACTTTGGGTCATGCTCAAGTCTAGGCCAACATGTTTTAAGCCTTTAAGACAGGTCACCATGGTAATCAGTAAGCCTGTAAGGAACATATAAAAGGGAACGAAGGTTTTCGCTTTTTCAAAAGGATCATTTTCATTAAGGATCAGTCGTTGGACACTTTTGAAAAGAATGAAAGCGATGGTGCCTGATATCAGTGGTGAAGTTACCCAACTGGCTACTATGGTTCCAACTTTTGACCAGGCAACGGCATCAACACTGATGCCTACGGCAGCAAAACCAACGATAGCACCGACAATGGAATGCGTGGTTGATACAGGCCAACCAAAAGCCGTTGCGATAAGCAACCAGATTGCCGCAGCAAGTAGTGAAGACATCATGCCGAAAATAAGAAGTTCGGGGGAATCTGTTAATACGTTTGAATCAATAATGCCTTTACGAATGGTTGAGGTGACTTCGCCGCCTGCCAGGGAGGCGCCGGCAAATTCAAAAATCATGGCGATGATAATCGCTTGTTTGATAGTGATAGCTTTTGATCCAACGGATGTTCCCATAGCGTTAGCAACATCATTGGCACCTACGCCCCATGCCATAAAAAAAGCAAAGCATGCAGTAACTATAAGTAGTAGTGGGCCGTATTCAGCAATAATTTCCATAACGAACTCTCAACAATTTAGTAATTAAATTAACGGGCAACGATGACGTGAATCTGGTCACCTACTTTCTGTGCAGCATCTGCAAGGTTGCCGATGAGTTCGAAAATTTTGTAAAAGAACATGACATCGATGGGTGAAAGTTCTTTTTCAATGTCATGTAGGCTTGAGCGGATTAATACTTGAAGACGGTCTGATTCTGTTTCCAGTTCTTCAAGTCTTACAATCAGTTTTTCAATCCATTCCACTTCGCGACCGCCAAATCCGGTTTCAATCAGTTCATCGAGTTCGTGAACGACTGTGTTGGCTTCTTCAACGGTTTTAATGGATGCTGAGATGTAAGTTCTTAGAGGCTCCTGAAGCTGTTCAGGTGTTTGCATTTTCCTGCCAAGAATAATGCCTGCAATATCTTTTGCTGTGTTGGCAACGTTGTCCTGTTTGGATAAAAGCTCGAGCAAATCATTACGACTGATGGGCATGAACAGACTTTTGGGCAAGTTTAGACGGATATTTTTTTTATCATCATCTGCCTGGTTTTCGATTTCGCGGATTTCGTTGTAGAGGCTTTCTACTTTTTGCCAGTCCTTGGTAAAACTTGCCTCAATGAACTCGTTTAGTTTAAGGGAGCAGCTATTCACCTTTGACATGTGTTGCTGTAGTGGGCGAATGGGGGAATGACTGAATAAACGGGAAAAGGTGCTAGACGGTGCCATAAGGTAATCTCGCTCGCGAAGTTGGGTGAGGTTGATTTGCGAGCGAGATTATAAGCTTGGTAGGGGTGTGATGAAATGATTTAAGGCAATCTTAGATGGCAATCTTGTGTCTGACGACCTCACCCTTGACCATGAAGATGACATCTTCGGCTATATTGGTGGTTAAATCGCCAATTCTTTCCAGATAGCGAGAAGATGACAGGTATTGAACAGCGCGTTCTACATTATTGCTGTCTGCTTTCATCAGACCCTGAAGCTCGGTATACATGTTGCGATTGATGGTGTCGACGAGCTGATCCATCTTGATAACTTCTTGCGCTAACTCCACATCTAGCTTTACCAAAGCATCCAGCGCCATACGAATCATCTGTCTGATCTGGTTCGGCATGTCTT
>JBECKS010000002.1:0-2889 GCA_040235395.1 Pseudomonadales bacterium
CTGTTAGACCCTCGTTAGGTGGTAGTGAGGTGTCTACTTTATTTGGGGAACTTGGACTTTTAACGCCTGACTTTGGGACGCATTGAGCGCAGCGAAAATACGCCCAACAACAGCGCCTTACAAACCAATTAGAAGTGAGCTCTTGCCTGTGGATTGGACAGCTTTGAAGAGATTGTGAGGGGGGTAACCACAGTCACTTGTTAGGCATTAAATGATAACTATCCAAGTTGTTTCACCTTTGCCACTTTTAGATCGTCTTTTTTCGGTTTTCCAAACTATGTTTTGCTTGCCAAAAACAGCATTCATTGTTTTTGGCACAAGTTCATATGCAATTTGTTTTCTGTTTTCAATATCTTGAGGCAATGCTTGATATAGACTTTCTTGGAGTCCTCTCCATGGCAGCCCATTTTTTATTAGTTTATAAATTAACTGTTCGTCAGATATTAAGGTTTCAATTGCATTCTCTTCATCTGTGCTTAAATTAAATTCAGCTTTCTTTTTTGTTTTCTCATTAAAATATTTACTTACAGGACCTACAGAAATCTTTCCAAATGCTTTTCCGCCTTTATCTGATAATGGAATTGAAAAACCAGACCCATATTTCCAAACACTTAATCTTGCGCCACTTTTACCGAATGTGAATGGTCCAATTCTAATTCTTAAAGACATAATCTTTTCCTATGCCTAACGCTGCGCAGTGAGGCGAGCAACGCGAGTCCACTGCACGTGCGCCTTGTTAGGTTTTTTACAACTTACTAGAATAAATTGATTTTCGTATTACTTTTTTATCTTTGCCAAATAAAAATGCAACCGTGTCACCATTTTTGAATTTGTATAAATATACAAATCTTCCATCATTATTTTTATCTATATGAATCGGCTTACCTAAGCATTTTTTTATAAAGCTTGCCGTTGCCACTCCTTCTTCAACGTCAGCTACAGTTTCTGGACATTTTTGTTTTGAAGCTGAATAACCAAACTGACTAATAACTATGGTTAAACTCAAAACCGTAAATTGAACTATTTTTTTCATTTTTTTCTCCTTTGAATATAAACCTAACGCCGCTGTTTACGTGCGAGCCACGTAGTGGCGAGTCCGTACCGCTGCCGAAGGCAGTGGTGCCTTGCGTAAAACGCCTGGTTATGTGTTTCTTGCACTAGATACGAACGTGCCATTCGTAACACAAGCGAACGCTCCATCTAATACCTCTATATTAATTGGGAATATAATAGCCATGTGAAATTATTTTGGCTTTCTCTAATACACCGCCTCTACTATTAAGATCAAATACAAGCTCAAGGCTTTCACCGAATTCCATATTAAAATACTTAGAATCAATCTTTAGTATTTCCTCGGGACCATCCATTGGCTCCACAATTTCGCCATTGATATCAAGCGCTAGGTAATTGATATAAGATGTCTCGTGTTTCTCTTCCTTTATTAATAGTTTTATCATTCCATCTTGCTGAAAAATATTAATCGGTAGTAGCTGTGTGCTTTCCTTGCTCTTGTCGTTCAAATTACGAATAATCTCGCCTTGATATACATACTCTCCGCCAATCCAGGAATACACAAAAGGACAAGCTCTAAGGATCGAACTATCCGTAAATTCAAAGTGTATCTTACTATTAGGAATATCTTCCCCTCGATTTATTTCCATCGAGCCACCAACAATATTTTCATAATCAGAAGAACGCCATTCTCCAGACGAATCAAGCAACTGCCCAGAAATTGAAAGGAGGTAATCCAAATCTGGTATTTGGATGTCTGCCGGGATCTGGTAAAAGTGCTTTCTGTATTTTTCATAACTCTTACATTCCTCGGCACTGGGCTTAGTATATGGCGATGCAGTAAAGCAACTGTGTATATCACTCGTTAAACCCCAGGATTTTTGCCGCTCCCATTGATCAAGATCTGGATCAATTGGAAAGAGAACCATATCTAGTTTACCCAATCTTTTTTTACTATCTGGCTCGCTCCACTCAGCAGTTATCCTTAGTTCTCTCGTACCTATGTTTTCAGGTTTTTTTTCTTCCTTAACAAGTTCAACAATGTCTTCGATAGAGACCGCTACAAACTGATAATCCGACGGAGCCTTATTCCACTTTCCTTCCTCTGGCTTACCATGCAACAAGATAGGAAACGCCCTTTTTTGCCATTTAGGTAACTCAGTTACACCACCAAATTTAATCTCTTGATTTATATCAATGAACAAAAAGACTTTGTCTTTCTCTATCTTCACGGGTATATCATGGGTACTCCAAGGAAATGCCCACCAATACAAATCGTCATCGTCCTTAGCAATAGGTGCAAACCTAAAAAGTTGATCGTATTTATTGTCTGGGAGTACCTGATAAATGGAATGATTAAGACCATCTTCGTAGCCGACTGACACATACCTAAACTCAGGCTTAGATTTAAATTTCCATTCGTAATAAGTGCATCCCCACGATTTACATTTGTTATGTGGGGAGTCCCTAACGGGGATCAGCTCTTGTGCAGCAATAGTGCCTGTAATAAAAATAAGACTTAAAAGATATTTAAATTTCACTAGCTACATCCATTAATTAAAATAGTTAAAGTTTAGCATCGCTGTTTTCGCGTGAGACACTTAGCAGATTACTACTGTTACAAAGCAATGATAATTTACATCAATAACCTGTTACGCTTTCGTGAATCGACACTAATTAGAAAATTAGCAGGATTTATGAATACGTATTTTTTACTCAAGATTTAGGCTCTATTCCTAATGCCATCAGCACATAACGCCGCAAGCAGGGGCGAACTTTAGTGAGTCCCTGCTGCCTTGCCTGGTTATGTGTTTTATTATTTTTACAAACCATGATTTTTCATACACTCATCATGTGTTGGGTAGCCCTCTTTAGGCT
>JBECKS010000078.1:0-5254 GCA_040235395.1 Pseudomonadales bacterium
TTTGCCCAGCTCTGTTCGTGATGACAGAGATCGCAAATCACCAGAACACCATCAGTGTTCAAGAGTTGTGCTGCGTCTGCAAAACAATCAGCGGGTGAGGGCAGATGATGCAACACCATATTGGCAACCATGGCGTCAACCTGTATGCCTTGTTCTATAGCGTCCTTACATTCACCCAATAGGAAATCGATATTGTTTAGCCCTTCAGCAAGGGCGAACTCCTTGCATTGCTTAAGCATTTCCCTGGCATAGTCGAGTGCTACCACTTTTTTAAACATGGGTGATAGCGACGCAAGAAACTGACCATCGCCAGGGCCCAGTTCCAACACAGTATTTCGCTTGGCCATACTTGCTTCGAGTAGTGCGAGCGCATCGGGTTGATATTGGGAAAATTGCGCAATGAGTTCCTGTTGCTCACGAAACTTGTCGACATGCTTGGAAAAGAACGCCTTACCTAAATCAGCTCGGGCACGTTTAACCTTGCTAATATTCTTCAATGTCTTGCTAGCTAGTTCAAAGAAGTCAATCTGGCTATAAAGAGCTTGTACGCACTGGGCATGAAAGCTGTCATCAGACACAGAGCGCTGGTAGAAAATGGAGTTTCCTTCCCGATGGGTTTGCACCAGACCATTGGAATTAAGCACTTTCAAGTGATGGCTCATGCCAGACTGCTTGATATCAAAGATCTCGCACAGCTCCAGCACACCAAAGGAATCGCTCTTCAGGGCGCGTAAGATTTCCAGACGCAGACCATCACCACAGGCCTTATATAAAGATGCCTGTAGCTCAAGGGTATCGGCTGTTGATAGGGGTGCGCTGGCTGCCAAGTTGCTAATCCTGTGGTTCGAGGGCTGGGCAGTATAGCTAAAGAATCAATCTATATCAAAATATTTTGATATAGATTATTTGTAGTCAATGAACTCATTTAAAGGACAGGTATATAATCAGACGATGAACAATAAGGCAGCCATTAACATCGCTCACTTCTCTGACCTGCTCTGTATCTGGGCCTATATCAGCCAGATTCGCGTGGATGAATTGAAAAAGCAGTTTGGAGACCAGATCCAGATTGACTACCACTTCTGCTCTGTATTTGGCGCCACAGAAGATAAGTTTGAAAAAAGCTGGAAGGAAAAGGGTGGGGTTGAGGCTTACAATCGGCATGTGCTTTCGATTGCAGAAAAATATCCGCATATAGAAGTTAATAAGGATATCTGGTTGATTAATCGACCCAGCACCTCTCTTAATGCACATGCGGTCATCAAAGCCGTGCAATTAATCCAAGCTGAGAATAATGAAGGTTTAGCGCTTGAAAATTTCATGTGGAATGTACGTCTGGCTTTTTTTCGTGACGCTCAAGACATCTCAGATTTGACGGTGTTAATGAAGCTGGTTGAACAAGCGGGTTACGCTAGAGAAAAGGTTGAAGAAAAATTGAATAAAGGTCAAGCCTTCGCCGCACTAGATCTGGATTCACAGCTCCGGGATGAATATCGAGTGAGCGGTAGCCCCACATTAATTTTTAATGAAGGGAGTCAGATGCTTTACGGCAATGTGGGTTTTCGTGTTATCGAAGCAAACGTTCGTGAATTATTAAATCAACCAGAGCATCAGGCGAGCTGGTGCTAACATCATTTTTAAAATAACAGGTGAGTGATATGTATTACATCGTTGAAACCGATAAAACTTTTGAACAAGCGGCTTCTGATCTGGATGAAGCGGTAAAACGTAATGGCTTTGGTGTATTGCATATCCACAACCTTGGTGAAACCTTAAGAAGCAAGGGCATTGATTTCAAGGAAAACTGCAAGGTCTTTGAAGTGTGTAATCCACAACAGGCAAACAAGGTGCTGAGTGTCGACATGCGTTTGAACATGGCCTTGCCATGCCGAATTTCTGTTTATACAGAAAAAGATAAAGTGATGATTGGTTATATCAAACCCGTAGATATGTTGAGCGCATTATCGACTGATGCTTCATTAGTTGAAATTTCAAAAGAAGTGGAAGCGTCCTTGTTAAAGATGCTGGATGAAGCGAAATAAAATCAGGGGCAATGGTGACTGCAAACCTGGAAATCAAAGCAGTTCCTGGTGCATCGCGCACAGAGATAGCAGGCTTTTTAGGTACGGCGCTTAAAGTACGTGTTGCAGCGCCACCCGAAAAAGGAAAGGCGAATGAAGCTATCAGAAAGTTGTTAAGTGAACAGCTTGGACTTCCTCTTGATACTGTTATCTTAGTAAAAGGAAGCACTTCACCCAAAAAAATTTTACGTATTGAAGGAATATCAGAACAGGAACTACAACAAAAGTTAAATACACTTATCTAGGTTTGCAAACTTGATTTAATCTTGTAAGAAAAGGTTTGTATAAAGCGTTTAAAAACTAAATAAATAGTTGGAGGACTGTATGGATATCGACCAGATGATTATTTTCTTTCGCTGGATGCTAACCATTAATCTTTGCATTTTTTTCTTTAGCGTTGTGATGTCTATAGTAATGAAAAACTTCATGGTGAGCGTTCAGAAAAAACTTTTTGATATCGAAACGGAAAGCCTGAAGTTAAGTCTCTATGACTTTCTTGGCTTGTATAAAATCCTGATTATTGTTTTTAATCTGGTGCCTTACATTGCCTTGATGCTGGTTCCCTAGTTCCAATAAGGGACAGGTTAAGGCTAAGACGAAATACCCGCTTTATCACTGGCTAAAGTCAGTAATTTAACCTAGGCTTGTTTCGCTTATTACCATCACACACATAAAAAGGAGATAAAGATATGACGATTGCACTTTGGTGTTTATTTATAGCAGGTGTATTACATACGATTTCTAAAGGCCCTCTTGCCATGCACATGGGTAAGGCGCCTGGCGGTTATAACAATAATATGCCTCGTGAACAGGCTGCTTCTCTGGAAGGTGAAGGAAAGCGTGCTTTGGCAATCCATCTTAACCAGATTGAAAGCTTCCCTTTGTTTGCTGCAGGTGTTTTGGTCGCTACCATGATGGACGTTACTTCAAACACTGTTGATTATATTGCCATTGCGTATGTGATTGCCCGTATTGTTTACATGCCTTTATACCTGAAGGATATTGCTACCATGCGTTCATTGGTATGGGGTGTGGGTTATATTGGTTCTCTGGCTTTAATCTGTAGCCCTGCATGGGCATAAGAGTTAAGCCATTAACCGATCAATAAATTTTCTGGGGCTTATTAGCCCCAGATTTTTTTAAGCACATGGATTTATTAGAACAAGCCGACAATAGTCTATGTAATCGACTGCCAAGCGATGGTGAGGTGCTTTACTACGGTAAGATTTTTTCAGAAAAGGAGTCGGATGATTATTTCCACGCCTTGATGGAAAAGATTGCATGGCAGCATGACGAAGCAATCATTCATGGTAAACATATCATCACCAGAAGACAGGTTGCATGGTATGCCGATAAAGCTTTCGCTTACCATTATTCAAATACTGAGCGTATAGCTTTGCCGTGGTTACCTATTCTTCTGGAGTTGAAAAACAGAATAGAAGAAAAGAGCCTCGAAAGTTTTAATGCCTGTTTGCTGAACCTTTACCACTCAGGCGATGAAGGCATGAGCTGGCATAGCGATGCAGAAAAGGAATTAAAGAAAGAAGCAGCTATGGCATCTGTGAGCTTTGGAGCTAATCGTAAGTTCTCTTTTAAACATCGACAAACAAAGCAGGTGGTGGATGTACAACTTGAGCATGGTAGTTTGTTAATCATGAAAGGAAAGACACAGCAACACTGGCTGCACAGTTTGCCAAAATCCAAACGCATTTCTCAGCCAAGGATTAATCTGACGTTTCGCAGCATGCTTGAACAATAAATTTATTGCTGAATCACAGAGATACGCTTGCTATTTTTTAAGCTAGAAAAATTTTCGTTTTCTTCACTCCACCAGTCGTTATCGTCACTTTTAATCTGTTTAAGCAACATAGAGGTACTTAAGGCAAGAATACTTGCCTGCACATCTTTACGTTCAAAGGGCTTTCTGGTTTTGCCGCAGGCAAATTTGCATTTGCCATCATAGGGAAATTCAAAATCACAATGACTGGCACCATGTATTTTCAATAGCAGTGCTTTGTCTGCGTTATGTTTCTGGTCAAAAGCGAGATAAGCATCAAGGCCATTACTTTTTGCATTGCATGCAGATGGTTCGGCAACGAGGCCAAAAACGGGTGCCTGAATAGTGGGTGCAGCTTTAATACCTTGTTTGAAGTTATCCACCATGTCCAGACCAAGATAAGCTTGTGTACGTTCATCAAGACTTGCCGCAATAAAAGCAGCAAGGCCGCCTGCTGAAAATCCAGAATAAATAACTTTTTCAGCGTTAAGTTCGTTTGTTAGCAGCACCATGTCTTCACCATTTCGATCATGGTGTCCATTCCATGGTCGCGAATTACAGAAATCCATGGTGGCAGTCCAGATGCCCCAACTAGCAAAATGTCGCGCCAAAGCTTTTTGTGTCTTCTGTGAACGGAAGAAGCCATGACCTAAAACCACAAGTATTTGCTTCTCACTGTTTTCTGGTTTGAAAACACGATACTTAACAGTGCAGCCGCTTGCCGATTTCAGAGAGCCTTCGGTTTCACTGTAAGCAAAAGAACCTGCTAGTCGATAATCGTTGCCGCTAGCGGTGTAAGGTGTAGGAGATTCCAAGGTTGCGTCCTCGTTGTTGCTGACACACTTATTCAAGGAAATTACGCTAAGCAAAGCAAGTAGTGAAGATAGAAAAATAAAGTGTTTCATTTTCAGTTCCAGATTTCATTTCATTTTCATTCATCGCCAAGGCTCTAAATTTCTGATAGTTTAAGCCCATTGTCAAAGCGCTGGAGTCAGCTTGTGGATTTACTCGAACTGTTCAAAGAAGAAAACGAAAATGTAATTGAAGTGCCTGCTGAACAGAATGTGTTTAGTGAGGGTGATGAAGGGCAAGAAATGTATATCGTTCTGGAAGGTATCATTGCCCTGAAAGTTGGCTACGACATTATTGATATTGTTGAAGAAGGCGGCTTAATGGGTGAAATGGCCATCATTGATGCCAAGAAACGAAGCGCCACGGCGCTTGCAAAAACCGACTGTAAAATCGTGGCAGTAAGCAAGGAGCGTTTTATTGAGATGGTAAAAGAAAAACCAGAATTTGCGCTTCATGTCATGTCGGTTCTGGCAGACAGAATACGCAACATGAATGAGCTAATCAGAAAGTAAGCCAGACAATAAGGAATCTGAATAAGGTCAGC
>JBECKS010000029.1:0-18817 GCA_040235395.1 Pseudomonadales bacterium
AAGCTGCTGACAATATTTTGTCAGTCTTGCGTTCTAGAAAAGCCAGTGTGGCTTTCCCAAAACGATTTTATTATGTATTGAAGTTATTAAGTATTTCACCGGCATTTTGGAATTTTCTTTCAGGAAAGTTTCTGGTGAGAACATAAAACCTTGGAGATGATATTGTGAAAATTGCAGTGATTGGTTCCGGTATATCAGGTTTGACCTGTGCCTATTATTTAAGTGCTGAGCACGACGTGCATGTGTTTGAAAATGAAAGTCGTATTGGTGGACACACAGCTACTAAAGATGTTCATCTGGATGGGCGTGATTACAAGATTGATACAGGTTTTATTGTTTTTAATAATTGGACTTACCCTAACTTCATACGTTTGCTTGCTGAATTGAATGTTCCCTGGCGTGACAGTGAAATGAGTTTCAGTGTCAACTGTGAAAGAACCGGTTTGCAATACGCAGGTTCAAGTATTGATACTCTGTTTGCGCAACGAAAAAACATTCTAAGCATTTCTTATTTGAGAATGTTAAAAGATATTTATCGTTTTAATCATGAAGCCGTTGAAGATCTTGAAGCCGGTAAGTTGAAAGCAGGTACAACACTCGGTGAATATCTTAAGGAAAATGGTTACAGCAAACAGTTTCATGAGCATTACCTGATTCCTATGGGTGCGGCCATCTGGTCAAGCAGTGTTGACGACATGTTTGATTTCCCGCTGGAATTCTTTGTGCGTTTTTTCAAGAATCATGGCTTGCTAAATATTAAAAATCGTCCGAAATGGAAAACCATTGTTAATGGTTCACAAGCCTATCTTAAACCTATTTCCAAACCTTTTGAGCATAACATTCGCCTGAATACAAAGGTTGAATACATTAAACGTGAAGATGATTGCGTAAAAATAAAAATAGAAAATCAGGAAGAAGAAATTTTTGATCATGTGATTCTTGCTACCCATAGTGATCAGGCTTTGTCACTTCTGGCAAATCCATCAGATGCGGAGCGATCCATTCTTTCTGCCATACCCTACAAAATGAATGATGTAGTACTGCATACGGATTCTTCACTTTTACCTAGCAATGCTAAAGTCAGGGCGAGTTGGAATTACACCATTTCTAAAGAAGATGCTGATGCGGCAACCCTGACTTATGACATGAACACTTTGCAGGGAATTGATTCAACTCATGATTTTCTGGTTACCTTGAATCAGCCTGATAAAATCAATCAATCAAAAGTTTTAGGGCATTATCAATATAGTCATCCACAATTCACCTTGGGAACCATTGCAGCCCAGAATCGCTGGGTTGAAATTAATCATCATAGAACCTGGTTTTGCGGCGCCTACTGGCGAAACGGTTTTCATGAAGATGGTGTGTTTAGCGCTTTGCGCGTCGTGAATGCGATTCAGGGTGAAAAGGTAGCCACAAAAATCCTCACTGGACATGCGCTACCAGAGCATCTCCAACGATCAGCATCGTAAAACAGAGAAAAATTTTCATGACTGCTCTGAACAGTGCCATTTACGAAGGGAAAGTTTTTCACCAGCGAGAAAGGAAGGCGAAGCACGGATTCAATTATCCTGTGTTCATGATGTACCTTGATTTGGATGAGCTGGAGCAGGTGTTTGCGAAAAGCAGGTTCTGGTCGCGCAATCGATTTAATTTTGCTTGCATGAAAGATGAGGATTATCTCTTCAGCAAGGAAAAGCATTCCATAAAAGCAACGGTACTTGATTTTATTAAACAGGAAACTGGAAAATCCTTTGAAGGGAAAATCGGATTACTGACCAACTTGCGTTATTTTTCTTATCTGATTAATCCGATTTCCTGTTATTTCTGTTTTGATCAGCAGGATAAATTGATGTATGTCATTGCTGAGGTCACTAACACGCCGTGGAATGAAAAAAAACGATATCTTTTGTCGCTGGAAGAAAAAGATAAGCGCTATAGCAAGGAATTTACCAAGCAATTACACGTGTCGCCATTCATGGAAGACGAGATGATTTATCGATGGACCAGTAATAGACCAGCATCTGAAACTGGCGCCTTACTCGATATTACCCTTGAAAATTTCTATCAAGGCGAGCGTGCATTTTTTGCCAAACTGAAATTAAAAAGAAAAGAAATAAGCGGGAAAAATCTGAACCTGCTTTTGATCCGCTTTCCCTTTCATACCGTAAAAATAGCATTGGCGATTTACTGGCAGGCTTTTTTGTTGTTGTTAAAAGGTGTGCCAGTGGTTAAGCATGTTAATCCAGAGGAACTGATTGATGAATTATGAGTTGAATCTACAGCGAATTGGCAACTTATCTTTTAAAAAGCTGCTAGGAAAAGACCTTGCTAAAACCATGTTGCTTAAGTGGTTTGAACAGATTCAGCTGGGCAGGATTGCATTGGTTGATGGTCAGGAACGTAAGGTATTTGGTCAGCCAGAAGCTCAGGCAAGGGCCAGTGCAGTAATACATGTACATGACAAGAATTTCTATCAAGCCATTCTGTTTGGTGGCAGCGTTGGTGCTGGAGAATCCTATATGCAGGGTGACTGGACCTCACCTGATCTGGTAGGCGCTGTTCGTGTCATGGCTATGAATATTCCTGCCATGCAGAATCTCAATAAAAATATGGTATTGAGCTCCAAATTATTTTTTTCACTTTATTCACGTTTAACGCGTAATGATCTTAATGGCTCAAGAAAAAATATTTCTGCACATTATGATTTGGGCAATGACTTCTTCAGTTTGTTTCTTGATCCCAGCATGATGTACTCAGCAGCTGTTTGGAAAGATGAGGCGTGGTCTCTGGAACAGGCTTCTACTTTCAAACTTGATCTGATCTGTCAGAAGCTCGAGTTAAAACCGACTGATCATCTTATTGAGATTGGCACCGGTTGGGGTGCTATGGCAGTTCATGCAGCGAAGCACTATGGCTGTAAAGTCAGTACCACCACTATCTCAAAGGAACAATATCTTCATGCTTGTGAGCTGGTTAAAAAAGAGAAGCTTGAAGACAGGGTTGAAGTACTTTTTTCTGATTATCGGGATCTAACAGGTCGTTATGACAAACTGGTTTCCATCGAAATGATTGAAGCGGTTGGCAAAGAGTATCTGCCAACCTTTTTCAAACAGTGCAGTAATCTTCTAAAACCTGAAGGCAAAATGCTTATTCAGAGCATTACCATTTCTGATCAACGTTATCAGCAAGCCCTGAAGTCTGTTGATTTCATACAACGTTATATTTTCCCAGGTGGTCATCTGCCTAGCGTATCGGTTTTCTCAGAACATCTTGCTGCTTATACCGATATGCAGCTGACTGACCTGCATGATATTACCCATGATTACGCCTTGACCTTGCAGGCATGGCGAAAGCGTTTTCTTGATGCCTTGTCTCAAGTTAGGGAGCTTGCCTACGATGAAACCTTTATCAGGATGTGGGATTTTTATCTTGCTTACTGTGAAGGCGCATTCAGGGAGCGAGCCATTCAAACCTCGCAGTTTCTTGCGCTGAAACCAGCCGCTTCCCATCAAAACCCTGCGTGGCGTTAATAAATCAGACAAAGGAAGCAAAGCGTCTAGTTTGTTGGCTTTCTCAATCCTGAAATTAGTGGTCTGACCACTTGGGCGCTGCTAGTATAACCTGCCTTTGAAACAACTAAGGAGCAGGACTATGAATTTTGGATTCACCGAAGAACAACAGCTCTTAAGAGAGCAGTTAAGACGCTTTTTTGATGCGAAAAGCCCCGTTAGCGAAACGCGAAAAATCATGGAAAGCAAGGAAGGTTTTTCTCGAGACTTGTGGAACGAGATGGCTCAACTGGGTTGGCTCAGTCTTATTGTTCCTGAAGACTACGATGGCCTGGGTTTAGGCTGGATTGAATTGCTGGTGATGCTTGAAGAAAGCGGTCGCACACTTTTTCCTTCCCCCATGATTTCACACATGCTGGCGATTACTGCGATTGTTGAAGCAGGTAGTGATGAACAAAAAAGAAAATTCCTGCCCAAAATGGCTGATGGTTCCTTGATTGGTACTGTTGCACTTTTTGATAAAGCCAATGACTACCGACTTGAAGCTGTTGAATTGGCAGGAAAAGAAAATGGTCAATTGGAACTTAATGGCAAAAAACATTTTGTGAGTGACGTTGCCGCAGCCGATATTATTGTTACTGCCTACCGTGGTTCGAAAGGCAATCTTGGTTTGGTTGTTGTAGAAAAAAATCAGGAGAATCTAAAGGTCAGCAACAATGGAGGTTTTGATAAAACCAAACGTGATTCCACATTGAGCTTTGACAATGTGCAAATCGCTAATGAAATGATTCTTTCAGAGAAAAAAGCTGACGAAGTAATTTCCTATCTTCTGGATTGTGGTGCGGTGGCCATTACCGCAGAAACCATTGGCGTAGCGGAAGCAGCACACGAAATCACAGTGAACTATGCTAAGGAACGCGTGCAGTTCGGTTCTGTGATTGGGAAATATCAGGGCGTGAAACATCCGCTGGCTGATATGTATGTGGATATCGAGTCCTTTAAATCCATTTGTTATTTTGCAGCATGGTGTGTCAATAACGATCGTGAACAGCTCACCCGTTATGCATCCATGGCAAAAGCCTATGCATCTGAAATCATGCCAACACTTGGCACAAACTGTATCAAGTTGCATGGAGCAATCGGTTATACCGCTGAATATGATATTCAACTTTATTACAAACGCGCTAAGTGGATGCGTCCCGCTTTTGGAGATGCCGGTTTCCACTATGATCGCATCGCTGACTTGGGAGGTATTTAAGATGGATTTCGATTTAACGCCGAGTGAAGAAAAATTCCGTGACGAAGTTCGTCAATTCATAAAAGAAAATATGAAAGAAGAAGGCATCAGTGAGTTTGCCAGCTTCGGTGGTGACTGGAACAAAAAAGCTAGGGAAAAAGGTTATGTAGGATTTGCCTGGCCAAAAGAAGTGGGCGGTGGTGGTGGAACCATCATGGAGCAAGCCATTCTTAAACAGGAAATGGGTAAGGCAAGAGCGCCGGCTTTGGGTTCCTGTTTTATGGGTCTCGCCTGGGTTGGTCCTGGCATCATTCAATATGGAACAGAAGAACAGAAGCAGCGTTTCATTCCCGATATTCTTGATGGCAAGTATCAGTGGTGTACGGGTTACTCAGAGCCTGCTGTTGGTAGTGATTTGGCAGCATTAAGTTGTAAAGGTGAATTAAAAGGTGATCACTATCTAGTGAATGGTCAGAAAATCTGGACAACGCTTGCACCTTTTGCTGCATGGATTTGTATGCTGGTTCGAACCTCACACAATCCTGCTGACAAGCACGATGGCATTACCTGTTTGTTGGTTGATATGAAAACGCCAGGTGTAGAAGTTCGACCGATTGAAAATATGGCAGGTGGTCGCTTGTTTGCAGAAGTATTTTTTACCGATGTGAAAGTGCCTGTTGAAAATCGTTTGGGTGATGAAGGAAAAGGATGGCAGGTCACCATTTCAGCACTCGCTAATGAGCGTTCCAGTATTGGTGAAGTGATGAGTATGGAGCAGCGTCTTGATAAGTTAAAAGACATGCTCAAGAAGCGTGAGATTAATGGCAAGCCCGCATTACAAGATACATCCATTCGTCGACGCCTGGCAAAATATGAAACCATTATTGAAGCCATGCGTTATAACGGTTTACGTTATCTTACCAAGCAATTACGTGGCGAGCCTTTAAGCAGTGAAACCTCTGTTAACAAGTTACACCGAACTTTCCTTGAAGTGGATATGGCAGATCTAGCTGTTGATGTGCTTGGGCAACAGGGATTGTATATGTTTGGTGACGATGCAGTTTCCAATGGCAAGTGGGCACTTGGCACTCTAAACTGGTGTGATACGGTTATTGGTGGCGGCACAGAAAATATTCAGAAGAATATTATCGCTGAACGTATTCTTGGCTTGCCAAAGGATTAGTGTTTTCCTAAGTTGGGCAGTAACCATTCATAAAATCGATAGAGGTTTGTGATGCAAACAGCAAGTGAAAAAGCAGGTGCGACTGAAAACATTCACCATGAAATTAGTGATATGGGTTTCAGGGAAACCATGGCTTTTAATGTCAGGCAACGTAACAACATCATAAAGGCTTTAAAGTGGCAGTATAAAACCCATGGTGGTGTTATCCGCGTTAAAATGCCATTTATTGGTATCAGCTTGATGCAGTTGTTAGGGCCTGAATGGAATCAGGTTGTGTACATGAATCGTGATAACGCTTTTTCAAGTGAGCAGGGTTGGGATTTTGTTCTAAAAAGAATTTTTCCTGGCTCTGTGATGGCAATGGATGGTGGTGAACACCTTTATCAGCGGCGCATCATGTCTCAGGCGTTTAAAAAACCAAAGCTGGTTGCCTACCTTGATCACATGAATGGTTTTATCGAGAAAGGTTTGAGTACCTGGAAGGCAAGTGATGAATTTCTGGTGTTTCCTCATGTAAAGGAGTTAACGCTCGAATTAGCTACTCGTGTTTTCATGGGCGTTGAACCTGATGAAAAATCCCAGAAAATGAATCAGTCTTTTATTGATACTGTTGAAGCGTCTATTGCACCGATTCGTTATCCGATTCCACCATTGCAAATGTGGAAAGGTGTGAAAGGTCGCGAATTTCTGGTGAATGAGTTTAATCGTTTGTTGCCCGAAAAAAGAAAAAGTAATACCCCGGATTTTTTCAGCCAGTTCTGTCAGGCAGAAAGTGAGGACGGGGAAAAATTTACTGACAAGGAAATTGTGGATCACATGATTTTCCTGATGATGGCTGCCCACGATACAACCACAAGCACCTTAACCACCATGTTTTATGTTCTGGCAAAAAATCCAGAATGGCAGGAGCGTTTGAGAAAATTTTCTCAAAGTCTGAACAAGGTTCACCTTGAATTTGATGATCTGGATCGTCTTGAAGAAATGGAATGGGTGATGAAAGAAAGTCTGCGTATGTATCCACCGTTGCCTACTAAGCCGCGTCGTGTAGTGAAGGATGTGGAACATTTTGGCATCAAGTTCAAGAAAGGTCAGTTCATCAGTATTTCACCTGCGCATACCCATTACATGGAGGAGTACTGGACCAAGCCAGATAATTTTGATCCAGAGCGTTGGTCGCCTGAGCGAGCAGAATATAAAAGACATCCTTATCAATGGATTCCATTTGGTGGGGGTGCGCATATGTGTGTTGGTCAGCATTTTGCGGACTTGCAGGTAAAAGCCATCATGCATCAGATACTCTTACGCTTCAGCTGGAGCGTTGATGAGGGTTATCAGATTCCCTATCAGTTGATGCCGATTGCCAAACCAAAGGATGGTTTACCCGTAAAACTGAAACTTTTATAGCAAGTCAGGAAAATTAAGGTCTATATTCGTTTTCTAACCTCATGATTTAAAACGATTTTTTATAGGTCACTTTGTTGTTGACCCCGATAGGTCTTTGTCTTATCGTAAGGTAACTGGTCAGACCAGTTGTGATTATGTTAATCAACATGTAGGTGAGTGCTATGAACGAAATGACCAAAGAAGTTGTCAAGGCGACTGAAACCGTTTCTGAAGCGGGCGGGTTTTTAAGCCAGTTACATAAGGATGCTTCTGTGGCAGAAAGCTATCCATTTAAAGATGGCGCCGCACGTCCTCTGAGCGCAGAGGAAAAAGAATTCTTTAACAAGAATGGTTATGTAGTGATTAAGGGTCTTTTGTCTCAGGACAAAATTGATCGTTATACCCAGCGTCTTGTGGATGTGTGTAATGGTGATGTGCCACCTGCCAAACACATGCTGGTGATGAAAGACATCATGGTAGCGAAAGGGAAAGTGCAAACAGATAAGCGCGTTGAAAAAATCCAGAAGATTCAGGATATTCAGGATGATGAAGTGTTCTGGGAGTTGCTAACCGAGCCAGCAGTGCTTGATATTGCAGAAAATTTTTGCGGCAAGAACATGAAAACCATTCATAACATGATCATCAATAAGCCACCGAGAGTTGATGGACGTCATCCTTTTCATCAAGACCAACTTTATTTTCCATTTGGCCCTGATGAAGACATCATTGGTTGCTGGATTGCTTTACAAAAAACATCAAAAGAGAGTGGAACACTGGCAGTGATTCCCGGAAGCCATCATTCGAAGATTCTTGAGCATGGTGACATCAAGAATATCGACAACCTCAATCTCGCTTATTTTGGTGCGCTCGGAGATATTGGTATTGAAAACCGTATCCATTTTGAGGCTGAGCCAGGTGATGCTTTGTTTTTTCATACGCATTTGTTACATGGCGCAGGAAGAAATAGAACAGAAGGTTTCAGAAGGGTTTACATTGTTCATTATGCTAGTTCTGAATGTACCTTTCGTGAAAACGGTGAGGCGATGGCATCCATCCGCCATTACACTCAGGTGAGGGGACAGGAGAGTGATAAGCCTCGAACTATTTGAGCAGTAAGGACAATTCCTGATAATTTCTGGTACCCTGCTTATTAATTAATAAGCAGGGTATTTTTTTATCCATGATAGGTAATAAAAGCTGGAGAGAAAGAAACATGATTCCTCTATATCAGAAAACAATAGCCATCATGATGTTGGGATTTCTGATTATGGTATTAGGAGCATGTGATCGTTTGGAGTTTGACGGAGAAAATTTTCTCAGTTTTGAAAAGGAGCATCCCGATTACAGGGAAATTCAATTTAAAAAAACTGAAAAGCCAGGTGATTTTAAAGCTGATGTAGTACCCAAGCCGATGACGGTGCTTCAGAAAAAAAAGCGCTTCAAGGCTTTGCTCGTTCCTCCTGTGCAAAAAGTTTATGTGGAGCTTGATAGGCGTTTCCAGCAAGTAGATTTCTGGCTAAGTGAAGGGACCCATGCAGAAGAAATTGCAGCACTTAAGGAAGAATATAAAGCAGAAACGGATCACGATTTATTAGCAGCATTAAAACCACATCCACCTAGTATAGTGATCGCACAGGCAGCGATGGAAAGTGGTTGGGGAACTTCGCGCTTTTTTATCAAGGCAAAGAATGTTTTTGGAGTCTGGTCTTTTGATGATGAGGAGCCGAGAATCGCAGCAGGTAAACAGCGCGATGGTGATACTATCTGGGTAAAAAAATACAACAGTATTGAGGATTCAGTAAGAGATAATTATCGGGTACTCGCTAGAGGCTTTGCTCATCAGCATTTTCGTGATGCGCGTTTGGAGACCAATGATCCTTATAAATTAGTTAAGAAGCTCGACCGTTATTCTGAAATGGGTGCAAAATATGGCAACGAACTGGCTTCGGTTATTCGAGTTAATCATTTCACTGATTATGACCCCATTGTAAAAGCTAAAGTCGAAACAACAGCGACTGTTGAATCTGCGAAAAAGGAGTAGAAAAATATGATTAAGATTTATGGAATGGGTCCTTCCCGTTCGTTCAGAGTGCTATGGGGAGTAGAAGAAGCAGGCATTCCTTACGAATATCATCAAGTGGCATTTGGTAGTGCTGATGAAGGCGGAACACAGAGTGATACCTATAAAAAGTTAAACCGACAGGGAAAGGTGCCCACCATTATTGATGGTGATTTTGTGCTGACAGAAAGCGCGGCGATACTGAATTACATTGCAAAAAAATCACAACATAAAAATTTAATTCCTGCTGATGATACGCTTGAAAGAGCGCGTTATGATGAAATGTGTTTTTTTGTATTAAGTGAGCTTGA
Organism: Pseudomonadales bacterium; assembly: GCA_040235395.1. Taxonomy (GTDB): domain Bacteria; phylum Pseudomonadota; class Gammaproteobacteria; order Pseudomonadales; family JBECKS01; genus JBECKS01. The sequence continues at coordinate 9,686 of JBECKS010000029.1, forward strand.
ACAGGCTTTATGGACTAAAGGAAAGCACAGTTTTGCCATTCCTGAAGAATACAGAGTGCCACAGATTCTTGATAAAACCATTCATTACGAGTTCGCCAAAGCGCAAGATGCCTTGTTGCATTTAAAGCAAAATAAAAAGTTTGCTATTGGCGATCAGTTTACGATGGCCGATGTATTGCTTGCGCAAACCATTGCCTGGGCATTTAATTTCAAATTTGATGTTGATAAGGGACTTTTGGAATACAAGGATGAAATGTTTGCAAGAGATGCCTGTAAAAAAGCTAAAGCCTTGATCAAATAGTGAATAAAAAATAGAAAACATATAGAGATATTGATGGACGAAAAAGTGATGCAATTTGCTAAGCAGCAGAAAGCACCTGGTCCGCAGATGCGAAACCTGCTTTTCAAGGCGCTTTTGCCAAGAGGACGTGATCCATTAACTACCCTGCTTGAGCTGCGAAATGATTTTGGAGATGTGGCTTATGCCAATTTATTCGGTAGGGAAATCTATCTCTTGAGTCATCCTGATGCTGTTCGACGGGTATTGGCAAGTGATAAGGGAAATTTTGAAAAGGGAAAGGCATTTGCTGCCATCCGCGAATTTTCCGGTAAAGGATTGTTTGCCCTGGAAGGCGATGAATGGCGAAGTCATCGTACCTTGATGCAACCTTTTTTTACTAAAGCAGCCGTGCAGGCTTATGCAAAGGATGTGATTGCAGCCTCCGAAGTGTGTGCGTTAAAACTTGAGAAAGCAGCGAAAGATAATGCAGTCATAGACTTGAATGCAGAAATGATGGATTTAACACTTGATGTCATTAGTCGCACCATGTTTTCACAACCCGTTAATGAGTTACCTTTGAAAATAAAAAAAGCTTTCGAGGATTTATTAAAATCGGTTGCTTTCAGGTCAGCTTTACCTTTCAAGATCCCAGAATGGTTGCCGTTACCAGATACAAAACGATTGAACCGCGCAAAGAAAATACTATTTACTTTTTTCGATGACATTATTGAATCCAGAAGAAAGGAGCTGGAAAAAAATCCTGATGCCTTAAGTCAGGATTTCCTGAGTGAGATTATTCGTGCTTCTGATGCTCAGCATGGTGTATTTAGCCAAGCCGATATGAGAGACGAGATACTCACGGTTTTTTTTGCAGGTCATGAAACAACTGCACAGGCCTTTTCGTGGTGTTGGTATTTATTGAGTCAACATCGCCAATATGACCAGGCTGTCAGGGAAGAAGCCCGTGAAGCTTTTTCAAAAAATGAAATCCCGGAGCTGGAAGAGCTTCAAGTGAGTAAACAGGTTTTTATGGAGGCGATGCGATTATATCCGCCAGCGTATGGTATTCCACGTGATGCAGTTAAGGATGATAAGTTTGATGATTATGTTATTCCGAAGGGTGCTACTGTGATTGTTAGTCCTTATGTTACTCATCGTCATGAGGATTTCTGGGAGCGACCTAATGAATTCTATCCTGAGCATTTTACGGAAGAGGCTATTAAACAAAGACACAACTATGCCTACTTTCCTTTTGGTGCTGGCCCGCGTTCCTGTATCGGGAATCATTTCGCCTTGCTTGAAGCGCAGTATGCGCTTTCCTATCTTTCAAAAAACTTTGAGTTTCATTTGGCGCAGAATACACCTGTTCAAGCTCTTGCTGTGGCGACCATTAAGCCAAGCAAGGGTTTGCCGATGCGTGTGAAAAAAGTTGCGTAACTTTTTCAAATAGAAAAAGCCTTTGTTGTTAAGGTCAGTTCAGAACCTAACAACAAAGGCTTTTTGTGCTGAAAGTTTTCTATTGCTTTATTAAAGAGTGCCTTCAGGGAAAAACTGCTTGCACCATCGACGGTACATGGCAACAGGACCGTCACCATCACAGAGATTGGGTGGCTTGATGTAAACCTTGTGTCTCCAGATGGGAATATCTTGCTCAAGTTGTCTAGCCACTTCATCAATAAATGCGCGACCAACACCATCAATTGCGTTAACACCGTTTTGTTTCTTCACAGTGAAGTTGAATCGCACATGAAGGTTTTCTCCGTCCATAGGTGTTTGAGAAGACACGACCATCATGTCAGTGATGCCGCTGAATTTTGTGCGTTGAAAACCAAAGCCCCAGGATTTGGAATCAATGACCGATTTCATAATACCTTTAGGTGTTTCCATGCCGGTTTCAGATCGCACATGCATAATGGGTCCTTCAACATTTACTGTGCTTTCTGGCATGTTGGTAACGCCATGCAAATAGCGAAAGTGAGCGGTATCCACCTGATTTTCACCCATTTCGATATTGTGAGTTGGAATGATCCATTCACGACGTTCGTAGTCGGTCCAATCATCACTACCAACTTCTTCAAGTTGTGGGATATCCCATTCAGGATCGCCGCCTTCTTCATTGCACCAGGCCATGATGAAGCCATTACGTTCAATCACATCCCAAGGAACAATTTTCGCACGCGCTGGAATTTTTTCTGAGTAAGGCACTTCAGTGCAGGTGCCTGTGCCATCAAATTTCCAGGCATGGAAAGGGCAACGAATTTCTTCGCCTTCAATTTTCCCGCCGTAACCAAGATGCGCTCCCATGTGTGGGCAAAAAGCATCCAGTAGTTTTGCTTCGCCACTTTCTGTTCTGAATAACACAAGGTCTCGTCCGAAATACTGAAGTGGCTTCACCTGACCAACAGCTAGATCATCTGAATAATCAATCATGTACCAGCTCTTTGGATTATGAGTGAAAGGCCAACGCGACTGCGGTGCGTTTGGGTTTGCAATTGGCATGTCATAGACGCGAATTTTTTCAGCCATTGTTTTCTCCTGTTTTATACTTGTCGTTCTCTGCCTTCCCAATAAGGGTCGCGCAACAGTCTTTTCTTGAGTTTTCCATTAGGGTCTCTTGGCAAGACCATAAAATCGTAGGAGCGAGGCAATTTCATTTTTGCCAAGCGCTCTTTACAAAAAGCATTAAGTTCATTTATCAGTGTATCTTCTCCTTTAACGCCTTCAACAGGCTGAACCACTGCTTTTACTTCTTCGCCCCAGTCATCATTTGGAATACCGAAAACTGCACAGTCAGCAACCTTGGGATGTTCAAATAATACGTTTTCTATTTCAGCGGGATAGATGTTAGCGCCGCCAGAAATAATCATGTCGATCTTTCTATCACAAAGGAAAAGGTAACCTTCTTCATTCATGTAGCCCATATCACCTACAGTGAAGAAATCGCCGATACGATTACTCTTTGTTTTCTCGGCATCCCCTTTGTATTCAAAACGGGTTCGGTCAGACATGAGCATGTAGACATTGCCCTGTTCGTTAGGGCCTAACTGTTTTCCTTCGTCATCATAAATCCTGACTTCTGCACTCATCCATGCTTTACCGACAGTGCCTGGGTATTTCAACCACTCTTCAGGGCTGCACACCGTACCACCACCTTCAGTGGCGCCGTAATATTCATAGATGGAGTTGCCCCACCATTCAAGCATTTGGCGTTTGATGTTTGGAGGGCAGGGTGCAGCAGCATGAATCATGGCTCTGGTTGAGCTGCAGTCATATTTGCTGCGTACCTCTTCAGGTAATTGAAGCAGTCTACTGAATTGCGTAGGCACCATGTGGCTCGTTGTTACCTGATATTTTTCAATCAGTTTGAGCATGTCTTCAGGTAGCCATTTGTTCATGATAATAGCAGCATGCCCCATGTGTAGTGCTGCCTGCGTGTAGACCAGTACCGCAGTGTGATAGAGCGGTGACCCGCATAGGTGAACGTTGTTATCTTCAGGCATGATGCCGTAAAGGAAGTAGACCATGGCATACATGCCAGCAATTTCATCAGGTTCGCCTTCCGGTAATTCGCGTTTAACACCTTTGGGTTTGCCTGTGGTGCCCGATGTGTAGTTCATGACATTGCCTGGCGAACGCTCTGCAGGCATGGCATCACTAGCATCTTCAATGAAACGACTATAGGGCATGAAGCCTTCTAGTGCGCCGCCAATACAGATGCGTCCACCTTTAGGGAAATCAACTTCTTCCACTGCCTTCTGACAGGCATTGGCGATTTCGAAATCATCAGATGAGGCAAAGAAAGCCTTAGCGCCTGAGTCCTTGAGAATATAGGCCACTTCAGGGCCTGCAAGGTGCCAGTTGATGGGCACCATGTAATAGCCGCTTTGGGCGCAAGCAAGGTAGACAGCAATGAACTCGGCACTATTGGGTAGCATGGTGGCAACCACATCTCCCCGGCGAAGCCCCAGTTCATACAAGCTATTAGAAATCTTGTTACATTCAGCTAATAATTCACCGCGTGACCATTCCTTACCGTTGGGTCCCACAAGTGCAAGTGCATCAGGGTTTTTTTGGGCAAACTGCCAAAAACCAAGATCAGACATACCAATACCTATAAATTCGTTTAGCGTAAAAATTCAGGACAATTAGAAGACAGGTAGAAGACGAACCAAGCCTTATTTATTCCGGAAGTATGCTAGCCTGTTTTGACAGTGCTTTTACCGTCCATTTGAGTGAGAGTTAAGAAGGGGCAGGCGTAATTCCATTCAATAAGCGCTATACTTTTGAAGCAAATCAAATGTCTATTTGAAATTCAAATTAGGTAATAATATTTCTGTTAAGCAGATGTATTTTTAATGTGAAAAAAGAAGATGAAAGATAAAACAATCGATATCTGTGTTTTTGGTGCGACGGGTTTCACGGGGAAACTGGTTAGCGAATATATTGCATCACACGAAGATGTAAAAAAGATTTCATGGGCGATAGCCGGAAGGAATAAGCAGAAGCTTGAACAGATTCGTGAAGGGCTAGCAGGAAAAGTAAAACCAGAGATCATTGTTGCTGATGTAGCTAATTTCGAAAGCCTGAGTCAAATGGCAGCAAGTTCGAAAGTGATTATCACAACGGTTGGCCCTTATACACGTTATGGAGAGCCGCTTGTTAAAGCCTGTATTGAGCAAGGCTGTGATTACGTCGATTTGGTTGGTGAACCAAACTTTGTTGATGAAATCCGTTACCGCTATCAAGAGAAAGCAAAGGAAGCTGGCGTAAAAATAATAAATGCCTGTGGTTTTGATAGCATTCCTCATGATTTAGGCGTTTTATTTACGATTAATAAACTAAGGGAAAGTGTTTCAGCAGAAAAACAGAAATACCTGCAAATTGATTGTGAAGGTTTTGTTTCGACCAACGCCAGATTCTCTGGTGGCACCTGGCATTCTGCGATTGCGGCGATGTCTGAAATGCTCAATCATCATAAACGCAAGAAACACTGGAAGCATGAAGGTTACACTGGTCAGGAACTAAGTGATTCAAAAAGAAAGATAAAATCAAAATTCCAGAAAATTTTTTATAATAGAAACTTTTCAAAGTGGGCTGTGCCCATGCCAACCATTGATCCGGAAATTGTGATGCGAAGTGCGCAATTGCGAAATGATTATGGTATGCGTTTTTCTTACGGGCATTATGTATTGATGGAAAAATTCTGGCAGCTCCCCTTGTTGTTAACGTGTGTGTCTGTGGTTTTTTTGCTGGCACAATTTCGTCAGGGGCGTGAACAACTTGCCAAGGTGATTCAGCCGGGTGATGGTCCAAGTGAAGAGGTCAGGGCTTCAAGCTGGTTTACTGTCGATTTTTTTGCCCATGCAGGGAAACAGAAAATACATACACGTGTTAGTGGTGGTGATCCAGGTTATTCAGAAACATCAAAAATGTTAGCGGAATCTGCACTCTGCCTTGCACTGCAACGAGAGCAATGTGCTGAAGTCTGTGGCATTACTACAAGTGCTGCAGGCATGGGTGAGGTATTGATTGAGCGCTTGCAAAAAGCCGGCATCACCTTTGAAGTGATTTAGTAACTAGAAAAATAAAAACAGGAAATACTATGTCGTTCACGCAGAAATTCAGGGACGAAAGCCTGTATATTGAAGAAAGGCTGGATGACTTGATGGATCAGTTGACACTGGAAGAAAAATTTCAGCTATGTTCGGGCAAAAGTTTTTTCAAAGCCAAGGGGGTCAAGCGTTTAGGTATTAAACCTTTTGCCATGAGTGATGGACCCGTTGGCGTAGCCTTTCACTCTTCATTAAAAAGAAATACCTATTTCCCCGCCACAATTGGATTGGCTGCAAGCTGGAATAGAGAGCTTTGTGCTGATTTTGGTGATGCTATTGCCAAAGAAACACGCGCTGTAGGGCGTTCAATGATTCTCGGCCCTGGCATTAATATTTGCAGAAGCCCCTTGAATGGCAGGACCTTTGAATATCTAGGCGAAGATCCCTATCACAATGCGCAATTGGCGGTGCCCATCGTTAAGGCAATACAGGCGCAGCGTATTTCTTCCTGTGTAAAACATTTTGCGGCGAACAATCAGGAAACACGTCGTTTTAGCGTAGATGCCAAAGTAAGCAAGCGTGCACTGGAAGAAATTTATTTACCTGCTTTTCGTGCCACGGTAGAAGAAGCCGATGCCTGGTCTTTCATGGCTTGCTATAACCGTTTGAATGGACTGCATGGTTGTGAGCATAAGGAATTACTGGTTGATCGTTTAATGGGTCAATATGGATTTAGTGGTTTTGTCGTTTCAGACTGGTTTGCTTCCAGTCGAACCAAAGGTGCAGGCGCTTGTGTTGAAGGTGGTCTAGCTTTGGAAATGCCTGGAAAGTTTCCTCCAGTTCCAACGATGAAGTATCACTTGCAACCAAAAAATATTAGTAAGGCTTTCCAGCGTGGTGATTTTACCGAGGAGAGCCTTAATCGAAATCTTAGAGGCTATTTAAGAACCCAGTTGCGCACAGGCGCTTTTGATAACCCGGAAAACCTTCCAAGAGGTGAGCGTAATTCTGAAGCAATCAGAAGTGTTGCAAGACATATTGCAGCAGAGAGTATGGTGCTTCTGAAAAATGAAGCGACAGAAAATAATGAAAGCCTGTTACCGCTTTCCATTAAAAAGTTAAGAACCATGGCAGTTGTTGGGTCAAACAGAAACAAACGTATGGCATATCTTGCTTATGGTGGCAGTTCGGCGGTGTGGCCGCCTTATGAAATAACACCTTTAAAAGGTTTGCAGGCAAAAGCAGAAAATCAATTTGAAATAGTTAGTGATGTAGTAAGTGCAGATGTTGTGGTTGTGGTAGTGGGCTTAACGCATCGGCCTGGAGGTGACTCTGAAGGTTTTGACAGGAAAAAACTTGAGCTACCTGAAAAGCAGGTAAAACTCATTAAGGAAACTGCAAAGAAAAATAAAAATACCATTGTCGTGTTAGTGAGTGGAAGCCCTATCGCCATGAGTGATTGGCTTGATGATGTGCCAGTGGTACTGCAGGCATGGTATGCGGGTATGGAAGGAGGTCACGCGCTTGCTGACATTCTTTTCGGCGACGTGAATCCTTCAGGGAAATTGCCAGTGACTTTTCCAAAACAGTTGAGCGATTCACCCGCACACAAAAATGAAAATACTTTTCCTGGAAAAGACGAAGTGTTTTACGAAGAGGGTATCTTTGTTGGCTATCGTCATTTTGATAAAGCTTATATAGAACCACTGTTTCCTTTTGGTTTTGGTCTTTCCTATAGCAAATTCGAATATGCGAATCTGTTTCTTGATAAACATGCTATAAAAAATAACGAGCAGTTGAATATTGAGATTGATATTAAGAATATTGGTAAGCACCCTGGTGCAGAAATTGTTCAGCTCTATGTATCAGAAGTGCAGCCTGAAGTGGAACGACCGCTCAAGGAGCTAAAAGGATTTGAAAAAACATTTCTCGAAGCGGGGGAGCAAAAAACGGTAAAACTTTCTTTAAGTGCAAAAGACCTTGCCTATTTTGATGAGCAAAAAGATTGCTGGTTTGCTAAAGCAGGAAAATATGAAGTTCATCTAGCTGCATCGAGCAGGGATATTCGTCTTTCCAGTAGTTTTTCTTTAGAAGAAAGCTTTAGTTTTAAATAGCTGCGGGTTTAATTTTAATTTGAGCCTCGAAAGCTTTTAGTCGTTTGTAGATTGACATTAATTCAACAATGGTTGACCAGGAATTAACAAGAAATTGGAAGGATTCTTCTACTTTTCCAAAAGCGCGGATAACCTGTTGCATCACACCTAAAGTAATGGCACCAGCTACTATAGTAGGCCCCATGGCAACATAAGGAATGATGACGGTGAATTGCAGGTAAGACCATTTGGCAATGTCAAAATAAAGATAGTGTCTAAAAAGAATAAAGTAATTCAATCTTACATTTTCAAAGAGTTGCGAGATTGTTGGAGGTTGCGCTCTATCTTCATGTTCTTCTCCAAGTACCAATTCCTTTCGATAAGCAGCTTCAACCATTTGGTTGTTAAATTCCAGACCGGGAAGTTTTTGTCCAACAATAGCCAGCACAACGGTTCCAAAGGTCGCTGAAAGAATGGCAATAAAAACAAACGCCTGTTCAACGTGACCAATCCATGGCAATTCCGTTACATGTTCGCTTAATCCCCAGAGAATAGGAAGGAAAGCAAAGAGTGTCATCAGTGAACGGACAAAAGCGATACCCAATCCTTCCATGATTCTAGCAAAGCGCATGGTGTCTTCCTGAACTCGTTGCGCTGCTCCTTCAATATGTCGAAGTTGTGGCCAGTATTGCATGTAATAATCGTTCATCGCTGTTCGCCAACGAAAAACATAATGCTTCACAAAGAAATCCAGAAGCACAGCAATAACAATATAAATGCCAGCAATTTTTGCAAAGGTAAGCATATGCCCAAGCATATCATCGAAACTGTTTTTTCCTGGGTTGGCTAGACAATCCTGAATGAAATTATAAAAGGTTCCAAACCATTCGTTGATACGCACATCTACTTCAACTTTATACCAGGTGGTTGCGAGAATAATGAGTGTTCCTGCAATCGACCATGCAAACCACTTTTTATCCAGAAAAAATGAACGAAACATAAACTTTCCTTTTGTTTTGTAATAGTAATTTTAGAAAATGAATTGAGTGAAGCTTAGACGAGGCGAGTGTTGCTGAGAAGGCGGAATTTATATGCAATAAATGAGCAAAGCGAAGTAGCACTCAACAAAGTATAAGCAAACTCAAAAATTTTCTCCTTCGAATTGTTTGTCTGCGTGATAGGAAGATCTCACCATCGGACCACTAGC
>JBECKS010000268.1:0-1609 GCA_040235395.1 Pseudomonadales bacterium
GGGTGAACAGACCGAACAGCTGATTGCGTTGCTCGGGCGGCGCCATGCGCGCCAGCAGCGAACGGCTGGCCGCCTGCGCCGGCCCGACGAACACGCCAAGCGCCAGTCCGGCGGCCCAGAAGCCGGCCGCGGTCGGCGCCAGCAGCGCGCCGGTGCCGCAGGCCAGCAGCGCGGCGAGCGCGATGACAATGGTCCGGTGGCTGCCGACGCGGTCGTCGAGATGGGCGAAGGCCGCCGCGCCGACGCCGGCCGTCACGTTGAGCCCGATGCCAAACGCCAGCACCTGCGATTCGCTCATCGCGAACGTGCCCGCCGCGTACACGCCGCCGAAGGCGAACAGCGTGGCGAGCCCGTCCGTATACAGCATGCGGGCCACGAGAAACCGCAGCAGCGGCCCCTGGCGCGGCAGCCCGCGCACGGTGTGCCACAGCCCGCGCAGGCTGGCGGCCAGTTCGAAGCGGCCGTCGGTGTCGCGGCCGCGCGATGGGTCCGGTGGGCGGCCCGCCAAGCGCATAGGCAGGCTGGCGGTGAGCAGCGGCAGCGCGAACAGCGCGAACCACACCGCCGTCAGCACGAAGGTGGCGCGCACGTGGCTTGCGTCATCGCGCGGCAGCGGCAACCAGGCGCCCTCGCGCACCAGCCCGAACAGCGCCAGCAACAGGCACAGCAGCCCGCCCGCGTAGCCAACGCCCCAGCCCCAGCCGGACCAGCGGCCGATCTGGTCGGGCGGCGCCAGACGCGGCAGCAGGGCGTTGTAAAACACGCTGGCGAGCTCCATGCCGATCGTCGCCACGCCGACCAGCAGCAGCGCCGTCACGACGTGCGGCGAGTGCGGCGTCACCCACCACAGCGCCGCGGTCGGCAGCACGCACAGTGCCGTGGTGGCGGCCAGCCAGCGCCGCTGCCCGCCGCCGTGGTCTGCGATGGCGCCCACCAGCGGCCCCAGCAGCGCTACGGCAAGGCCCGCAAGCCCCACTGTCAGGCCCCACTGCGCGCTGCCGGTGACCGGGTCCGCCGCCACCTGGCGCGTGAAGTAGGCGGCGAACACGAAGGTCTCGATCACGGTCGGAAAGGCGCTGTTGGCGAAGTCGTAGGACGCCCAGCGCCACAGCAGGCCGTTGCCACCCGAAGCGGTCGTGCTCACGCCGGGCCACGCGGCCGCGCCGCTATCATTGCCCCGTCGTGCCAGACGTCACGCGCACTACCGACCACCGTGAGGAGCCTCCCGTGAGTACATCCGTCGTCGAGAAAAAGATTCAGTCCGGTGACATTGCCAGCCACGTGCTGCTGGCCGGTGACCCGAAAAATCCGCCCGCCATCCTGCTGCACGGCGCTGTTCCCGGCGCCACGGCGGCCTCCAACTGGCTGCGCTGCGCGCCGGACCTGGCGAAGCACTACTACGTGATCGCGCCGGACCTGGTCGGCTTCGGCCAGACCGAACTGCCGGCCGAGCTGCCGACGCACATTCTGGGCTGGATCGGTGCCCGCGTGGAGCAGATGCTGGGCGTGATGGACACGCTGGGTGTCGAGCGTGCCCACGTGGTCGGCAACTCCATGGGCGGCGCGCTCACCCTGCACGGGCTGGTGCAGGCGCCGCAGCGCTTCGACA
>JBECKS010000272.1:0-1503 GCA_040235395.1 Pseudomonadales bacterium
TCTCGCCGTAGCGCAGCGTCTGCCGCAGGCGCCCGCTCAGCGCCAGGCGCGGCGGGAACAGCGCATCGCTCTCGCCGCCCAGCCAGCCGGTGATCGCGGCGTCGTAGGCTGCGGTGTGGGCGAAGGCGGTGGCCGCCAGGCGGCGGCGCAGCGCCGCCGTCGTGGCGCCGTCGTTGGCCTCGATCTCGGCCAGCACGTCGGCGTAGTCCTCGGGCTCGCAGACCACGGTGACGAAGTCGTGATTCTTCGCCGCGGCGCGCAGCAGCGTCGGGCCGCCGATGTCGATGTTCTCGACGCAGGTCGCGAAGTCGGCGCCGCGCGCCACCGTCGCCTCGAAGGGGTAGAGGTTGACGGCCACCAGGTCGATCGGCGCGATGCCGTGCGCCGTCATCGCGGCGGCGTGCGACTCGAGGTCGCGCCGCGCCAGGATGCCGCCGTGGATCTTCGGATGCAGCGTCTTGACGCGGCCGTCCATGATCTCGGGGAAGCCGGTGTGCGCCGAGACCTCGGTGACCGCGACGCCGGCCGCGGCGAGCGCCTTGGCGGAGCCGCCGGTGGACAGGATCTCGACGCCGCGGTCCGCCAGCGCGCGGCCGAACTCCGCGAGGCTGGCCTTGTCAGAGACCGAAATGAGCGCGCGTCGGATCGGCGTCGCGGGCGCAGACGTCATGGTCACGTGTCCCTGTTGGCGCGATGCCCGGGTTTAGGCGCGCCGCACGGTCGCGTCAAGGCGACGCCGGGGCCGTCGTCTTGCGCTTTCGCCCGGCGCGCTTGTCGCGTTGCGGGGCGACCCGCGCCAGGCGCCATTTGACCGCGGCGCCGCGCGGCTCTGTCATGCCGCTGAGCACGATCTGCAGGTTGCGCCGGAGCGCCGGCCGCCGGCCCAGGTAGATGCCCGGCTCCAGCGCGATGGCCGCGCCGCGCGCCTGGAACTGCCAGCCGCCGCCCTTGGGCAGGCGCAGCAGCACCGTCGCGCCGCCGCCGACCAGGCTGGCCTGCACGTCGGGATGCAGATGGAACCGCACGGCGAAGGGGATCCCGTCGTGCCCCGCGTGGCTCGGCTGCAGGCGGTCCTCGCCGCGCAGCTCGTTGCCCTCGGCCGCGAGGTAGAGGCGCCGGCGGTGCACCAGGCCGAAGCCCGAAACGTAGCCGTCGTGCGCCAGCTCGAGCCAATGATTGCCGTCGGCCTCCTCGCGCCGGCAGTCGATCACCCGGGCGCGGCGTCCCAGGCCGTCCGGCAGGACCTCCGAGGAATTGGTGTCGGCGACGACCACTGTGGAATGCGCCGCCGTGGCGCGCGCCGGGCCGGCCCAGACCGGGTCCTCGGGACGGGCGCCGCAGTTGACCACGAGGCGCTCGCGCCCGACGCTCATCTCGAAGCTCGCGGTGCCGGCATGCGCCGCGGCATCGAGACCGTGCGGCGGCGGGCCGGCGGCGTCGACCAGCAGCAGGATGCGCCCGGCGCGCAGGCGCTGGAAGCCGCTCTCGGGCACGCTGCGCGCC
>JBECKS010000150.1:0-2560 GCA_040235395.1 Pseudomonadales bacterium
AAGGTTGACCGGGTACCTAAGTCAGCACCTCATGCAATGGAAGTAAAATCCTATCGAGTTCGAGCAAACTTGGTTAGGAAGCTCTTGGGAAGATACTCCGAGGAAGCCGTCGTATAAAAAACTAAAAGGACGAGCAGTTAAAGCCTATCCCGTTTCAATTCGAGCAGTATGATGAAAAGGGATTTCTTTTTCAGGGGAAGGTTAAGGGTGTAGATAAGGAGCGAGTGGGTGTACTTGGGAAGAATGACCTGTTAGTGGTAATGCTTAAGGATACTGGAGAAAAGGCAAGCAGTAACATGCTAAAAGGTTTAGATGTAATAACTTCTCTAGAAATAAAAGACCGAGGCCTCACCAGCTATGTATACGTGGTTAAAAGCACATCACGCAGTCCAAAAAATATGTAACCTACAACTCTAACACTGGCTTGATCACGATGCCTGAGGCAGCGGTTTATATGAACCCGAAAGATCTTCTGGACTGGGGTGACGTTTTCGCGAAAGAAGGCGACGGGTTTGCTGAGAAGTCTTTCATGGATACCTTGATTGTTCGTATCAGTGGGCAGTTTTTGAAAGTTCCTATAAGTTTGAACAACAAAAACCTGCAGGCAAAACTAAAAAACGTTTATGAAGGGCCGGTCAGACTCACACTGGATGCGCAATTCAGAGCAATCGTCGCGAAGATTCCATTAATTAGAGCTCACGCGCAATTACACCTAGATGGCCACTCCGCGAGGCTCTATTTAAACCTAAATGCACCAATGAAATATGCGAAGCTCATTAAGGACCCAGAGATACTCGTAGGTATTGATGGAAATGAGTTGTACGGGGGCTTTGTAAGAACTTCAGTCTCCGGTGGCCAAGGTTTTATCGTCGATGGTGAGATGGATGAAAAAGAGTTGGCTCTTAATACTTTACCAGTTGACGACGATGTAAGTTGGATTTGGCTTAGTGATGAAAAAGATTTCAATATTATTGGTCAGTTTGATGTGAGCTCTAGACTTGATTACAACCCCGATGAATTTACCGATGTGACTGTTTTCTATAGGGACGACAAAACCCATACGGACAAGTTAGAACGATTCCCTGGGTCTTTGCCTACGCTGGGGTATCGACTGAAGAGCATTCCTACATCTGAGAAAGTGGGTATGAGTTACAAGGTATTCTTTATTCAGGGCTTGAAGCCGCTGAGCGCAGGAGAGTACTTAAGCAGTTTGGATAATCCTGCAAAAGTTAAAAATATTTCAGACTCAATATAGATTTTGATAAAAGATCAACAAAAACAATGAGTTAAGAGGTTTCTTTTTATTTTAATAAATAAGCCCTCAATGCTATTGTAGGTAAAGAACCGATTAGGAGTGACCGATATGATCCTTGATACAGAGAAAATGTTAGAAAATTGTAAAAGGGGACAATGGAGTGTCGACGATTTTGACTGGAGTAAGAAAACAGAATTAAAGCTCTCAAAAGAGGATGAGATGCGGTTCTGCCAGTATTACATGGATATGTCCTATATCGAACGGATAGCTGGCGACCTTTTTCTAAGTCTTTCAAAGCGGCTTGAGGATCCAACGCTTGTCGCTATTTATGAAACCTTTGTTGTTGATGAATTACGCCATAGCCATGCCGCAGCAAAGCTAATGGATTACTTTGATGTAAACCACTATAAGGTTTATACGCCAAACAAATCTATGCTGAAATTTATTCCTGCTTTTTCTGACCTGGTAAAAACTGTAAACCCAGCCTTTGCAAACTCAATGATGATGGCCGGAGAGTTGGTGTTGGATATTGCCTTGTTAAGGGGAATCAATGAGGCGATTGACGACCCCATGAGCAAAGCGGTGGTAGAGAAGATTAATCAGGATGAATCTCGACATTTGGCGATGGATTTTTATATGACCGAGTATTGCTCCAAGCACAAACTTAAGACTTTGGAAAAAGCCAAGTTAAACCTTAAACACCCAGCCATACGATTAATGTTGGCTAGCCCAGGGTTTGCTAATGAAGTGTTTCTACGCCCAATGAAGCGAGTTGATCCATCGAACAAGCAAATGGAAATGGTCGCCAAGCGTATAAGGCGTGTTTATGCAAAACCTGAAGTTCAGGATAACCCTGCGGTTCAGCAGAATAATGCTGTGTTCGAGTTTTTTGAGGGGCCAATTGGCTCTAAAGTAGGGCCTGTAGCTGAAAAATTGTTGAGTCGAGCAACTAATCTTGATTTCTCATTCGTGTATGCAGCTTCGAGCAAAAATTTGAATCTAAAAGGTAACGAGTGGGAAGGAACCAATTCGGCGATAGATATGGCTGACAAAGTGGTGTCTGAATAATTAAATCAGGCCCCATATAAATTTAATAAGTGTCAGAGAGGTAAAGAAATAGCCCTTTCTGAGCCAGTTTTTGGTACTATTTAATTTCCACTAACCCGCTGGCGAGTAAGTTCGCTTTTTGGGTATTCCTGAGGCCTGATTCCGTGGGCTTCTCAGCTAGGGTTTATACCCTCAGCAAATTGGTGTTTCGTACCGGTTCGGTTCCGGCCCCGCGAATTGACTTCAATAGGCTCCAAT
>JBECKS010000100.1:0-5439 GCA_040235395.1 Pseudomonadales bacterium
GGTTCATAACCACGCAAGGTTACCGAGATAGCACGATAACCTGCATTGGCAAAAGCTGGCAGCTGATAGCGATAGGATAGAGCGTGGTCAGGAAATCCATGTAGGCATAACACAACATCACCTTCGCCTTGGGCAATAGCACTGAATGAAAGTTTTTCACCATTTTCAAGCGTGCGCGTGAAGGTGAGTGTTTCAAAGGTGTTAGTCATGAAGTGTCTCTTTATTTATCGCGGTTTATTGCGCAGCAAGAATCAGTTCTGCGCCTTTTGAGCCAATCGCCATACTAGGTGCATTTGTATTTCCACTTACGATGGTAGGCATAATCGAAGCGTCAATGACACGAAGGTTTTGTAAACCGTGAACGCGTAGTTGATCATCAACCACTGCCATCTCATCATTTCCCATTTTGCATGTGCCAACAGGATGATAAATGTGACAGGCTTTCTGTCTGATAACTTCTTTTAATTTTTCATCATCCTGAACATCTTCACCAGGGTAGAGTTCTTTTTCTCTGTGTCTTGCGTAGGCATCCTGAGCAAGTACCTCACGGCCTTTTTTCACGCCCATCATCAAATCGTTCAAGTCATCTGGATGAGAAAGCATGTTGAGATTAATGAGCGGATCATCAAAGGCACATGTGCTTTGTAATGTGACCTGACCACGGCTTTTGGGTCGCATCAATGTAACGTGAAGCGTGTAGCCGTAATCTTTCAGGATTGCCATATCAAGACCATGATCATTCATCAGTGAAGCTGTTGACTGGAATTGAATGTCAGGGCTTTCTACATCTTCTCTTGTTTTGATGAAACCACCTGATTCAACAACAGGCTTTGACATCAAACCGCTTTTACCTCGAATGTAATCAATAACGCCCATGATACTTTTGAGATGACCTTTCATGGTGAAAGCAACCGTATCTGAAATCTTACTCTTTACGGTAATCACCATGTCCACATGTTCCTGCAGATTCTGACCAACGCCAGGCAGTTCTTTTACGAGAGCAATGCCATGTTTTTCTAGCTCTGCTTTTGGTCCTACGCCAGAGAGCATTAACAGTTTTGGTGAATTGAATGCACCAGAAGAAACAATTACTTCTTTTGATGCGGTAACTGTTTGGTCACTACCATTCACGCAATAGGTAACACCTACAGCTTTTGTGCCTTCAAAATTAATAAGTTTGGTCATGGCATCCGTGATAACAGTAAGATTTTTTCTGCCCATTACTGGATGAAGAAAGGCGCGTGCAGAACTGCAACGCTGGGTATCTTTCATGGTAACTTGATACATGCCCACGCCTTCCTGTTCTGCGCCATTGAAGTCAGGGTTGTATTGATAGCCAGCTTCAAGACAGGCTAGTAAAAGTCTTTCTGCCTGACTATGTGGGTTAACAATATTCTGCACATTAAGACCGCCATCCTGACCATGAAATTCATCATTGAAATTTTCATTGTGCTCACAGGCTTTAAAGTGTTTTAGCATATCGCTGTAACCCCAACCTTTATTGCCCAGTGATTCCCAGTGGTTGTAGTCCCATTTATTGCCGCGTACATAAAGCATGGCATTGATGGCGCTACCACCACCAAGAGTTTTTCCTTGGGGACAATAGATTTCTCGATTGTTCTGGGATTTTTCGGCTTGAGACCAGAACTTCCAGTTGAATTTTGTACTTTGATAAAGCGCAACAATACCAAAGGGCGCTCTTACGAAGGGGCTGTTATCACTTGGGCCAGCTTCGAGTAGTAGCACCTTGTTATCTGGATTCTCAGAAAGTCGGTTGGCGAGCACACATCCTGCTGAGCCTCCGCCAACAATAATATAGTCGTACATACAGGTTCCTCTTTATGTATTGATTGCAAGCCTGAAAAAGGTATTCGATGATAATAGTCGCCGCAGGGTGATTCAATTAGCAGGAATGCTAAATGCAGTGTGTATTGTCACAAAAACTGCATGAAATGCTCCCTGAGCTTGCCCTTGCAGGAAAAGCTTCCTATGCTGCTTTCAATTCAGATTCAGGAAATATGATGTTCAAGAAAGAAGACTTGCTATCACTGGCTCAGGATGAAATGCCTTTTGGAAAGTTTTCTGGGCGAAGGATTATTGATCTTCCTGAGGAATACTTATTGTGGTTTCGGGAAAAGGGCTTTCCTGAGGGTCGTTTGGGTATGCTGATGGCGCTTGCACTGGAAATAAAAATGGAAGGACTGGAGGGTTTGATTGAGCCATTGAAAGGAGTAAAAAGTAGAATGACTTTTCATTAGAGTCACTTTTATTCGTCCATTCATTCGCTAACTATAAAATAATAACAACAAGAAAAAGTTGCCTGAGTAGAAAGTTGAAAAACCAGCAGTCATGTCTGAATGCTGGTTTTTCAGTCAATTTGATTTGAAATTGAAAATAAACTTACAGATCTTTACCTGCGCCGCTCTTCAGGAATTTAACCAGTTCCGATGCGCCGCCAATAAACTGGCCGTTTACGAAAACCATTGGAAAGGTTTTCCATCCTAGCCACATTTTCAGATTTAATCTTTTTCGCCATTCTGCAAGGTAGCTTCCGTATTCCAGATAGCTATGGGAAATGCCAGCGTTGTCGAGAACATTCACAGCTTTCTTGCAGTGTGGATTTCCTTTCATGCCAACAACAACGACTTTGTTTTTTGCAATGGCGTCACTGACTTCTTTAATAATGGGCGATTGGTCTGTAATCATCTTTTCAAGAATTTCTGGCGCAATTTTGCTTTCGTCAAATAAGGGGCGAGCCATGTTTTACCTCATAGTAATTAGAGCGTTTGTTTGTAGATTATCTTTCAGAATTTTGCTAAAGCAGATGGATGCTATCAAAGATGTGACCATCCATGAAATGGCAAAGCAGGATAATGCATACTTTTCACGAGCATAGCTTATGCGTCTGGCGCTTCCCCAGCATAGGCTGCCTTCAAATCCTCATCAATGTTTTCCTGTTGCTTGAGTTGAGGTTTTGATGCGCGTTTTAATTGATAGTCATTGGAAAGATGTGGCCAGATTTCACCAGTAGCAGGGTCGCATAACCAGCGCATGGCGTAGCGTTCAGGAACCACCACAACGCCGGGTTCGACATGGGTACCAAAAATATAATCAAAGAAAGGCGTTGTTACACCGTGATTTTTTCTTGGATTCTGGAAATGGTGTGAGAAATGATTACGTCTTACCCAACGGCTATAGGTACCTGTTGGACCATGGGTATGTGCTCTGCGATGAATGAACTCGTAGGTTGTATACATCAAGGCAAATCCAAGGGTTAGTGCAAATGCATTTGTTAGTGAACTGATGAAGGAAAAAACAATCAGTAAGAGAATAAAGACAGGTATGGCCGTGGCTATTTTTTTCGAGGTAGGCGCAAAGAAATCCTTCTCGGCATGATGGCGTAAATGTTCTCTTGAAAAGGCCGTTTTGCCCCTGAGGAATAAATGCCCTAATCCCGAATGCAAGCCATACTCCAAGGCTGGCCAAAGGCAGACACCGGCAAGAAAATAGAAAATGGCACTGGTACTCATCATTTGCTCCCTAAAATGCATCAACTCTTAGAGCGAATATAACGGATATGGCAGCAGGTTTTAATGTGTGAACCATGCACGATTTTGGCATGTTTTTATAGTGACTTGACGATAGATGGTAGTTGAACGCGCCCAAAAAGAAGGCAAAAAACAGCCTGTTGCACTACAATAACTTGGGATTAACCTTGAAAGGTTAAAATGAGGCAAGACCGGAGAGTTCAATGATGGATTTATTAGGCTATTTGAATAGGAAACCTGTTCTGCTGGTGCTATTCCTTTTGGCAGGCTTTGGATTTGGTCAGCCTGCGTTGGCATATCAATTAATTGATAATTTTGTTAATGGTGGCGGGGACAATTCAATTGGTCCAGGCGTTACCGCTTGGCAAAACCCCAATACAGGAATTTTGGGTGGAGAGCGTGAAGCGGAATGTCATGCTGATAGTAACAATGGGGGTCTTAGTCCTATTTTATGTAGCATGAATACTTTCGATAGTTTGATTCTTGCAATCAATGATAATGGCGATGCTGGGTATTTCAATGTTGTTTGGGATGGCGTTGACAATGTTGCTTCAACCTATGAAAACAATCTTGGCTTAGGTGGTATTGATTTCACAGGTGGTGGTGACCAGAACATCGTGCGTATGTTTTTTTCATCAGATAACGCTAATGAAACAGGTTCCATTTCTTTGTGTGCCTATACCACCTTAGTTGATTTTTCATGTAAGGAAATTCCTCAGGTACCCGATACCGTTCAAGGACTTCCGGGTATTAATACTCATGTAATAGATTTTCTCTTTAGTGATTTTAGCGATACCGTTGGGGGAGCTGGTGCAGATTTTACGAATGTGAATGCATTTGAATTACTTATGTCCGCGCAGGATGCCATCATTTTGGTTGTTGATCATTTGAGCGCTAATAATGAACTTGATACAAATGTGAATTATGAACTGATTACCGATAACAACGGTGATGGCGATATTGATCCAGATGATGTGGTGGAATATACCGTAACCATTACCAATCGTGACGACCTCAGTGACAGAACGGTTACCAATATTAGTTACAGTGCCAATATAGATGCGAATGCAGCCTTAATTTCGGGTACTGTGACAGCAGACATTGATGGCCTTTCTATCGATGGAAATATCACCGTTGGTAATGGTGGAAGTGATACAAGCGTTGCGGTTACTGTTGGGTCATTGGATGATGCTTCCATGGCAACCATTAAATACCAGATTCAGATTGATTCTGCGGTTCCTGATAAGACTGCCTATACGCATGCTGGAAGCGTAACGGCTGACAATGGCATCAATACAACAACAACGGTGATTAACACTAGTGCAAGTAAACCAGGCTTTACCATCGGTGCGTTTAATTTCACGAATATCATGACAGCAGCTGCATTTGATGATGCAGATGGAGATGGCTACGCGGGGCCAGGTGAGCGAGTGAGATTTACTTCAACAACTACCAATAACAGCTCTGTTTCTAACAAGTTTCATTGGTGGCAAAACGATATTGATAATGCATCCTTAGGCGGATTAAATTTTCCAGTTGGTTTTCAAAATTTAAGTGGTTCCTGTACTGGTTGTTTTAAGCTTAATAGGAGTAGCTGGCTTACTTCTGGTTCAAGCGTAGATATTAAGTTTAATGCAACCATAGATAATAACTTTCCCTTTACAGCGTTTACTTCTGTCCCTGCTTATATAGAAGCTCAATCTATTATGACGGAACAGTGTAAGCCTGCTAACGGTTCAGATTATTTGGTTTGTAAATTTTTTGAGTTCAGTGACGATGATGTTGATAATGAAACTGACCCCACTCGTATACGTGTTGATGCATTCCCAAGCGAGATAGCTGCTTCAGTCGATAATGACGGCGATGGCCTGCCGGATGAATGGAATATAGG
>JBECKS010000102.1:0-17499 GCA_040235395.1 Pseudomonadales bacterium
ACAAAACCTAAATCGGACCAGGTATTACTTTTTTGTGCGGCAAGAGCACCTTGATGAACGGTTTCGCAAAAGCAGTAGGGAGGATTAACACAGGTATGTGTTTCACCAGGCCATCCGGCAAAATACATGGAAAAATATAAGCCAAACCAGAAGATGAAACTGAAGCTTGCAGCAAATAGCGGAAGTTTATGACTGTTCATAGGGTAACCACCAGTTCTTATTATGCAGTGATGATAGCACTATCCTATTGATAGGAAACAAGCAGTTTAGCGAGAAGCTGTGAATGGAAAATTAATAGAGGAGGTAAGAAACTTAGGGGAATGCCAAATTGGTATTCCCCTTGATATTGGTAGCAATTTATTAAAAGAAATCCATTGAGTTCTTGTCGAGCGACATCAAAATGTTTTTAGTATTTCGATAATGCTCAAGCATCATTTTATGGGTTTCTCGTCCAATTCCTGATTTTTTGTAACCACCAAAGGAAGCGTGGGCAGGGTACAGATGGTAGCAGTTCACCCAAACACGCCCGGCTTGAATGGCTCTTGAGAATTCGTGAATCTGGTGGAAGTCGCGAGACCAGATACCAGAACCAAGACCGTATTCCGTATCGTTTGCAATTGCTAAAGCTTCTTCATCGTCCTTAAAGGTAGTTAATGCGAGCACGGGGCCGAAAATCTCTTCCTGGAAACAACGCATTTTGTTGTGACCTTTGAGGATGGTTGGTTTGATATAGAAACCGCCAGGGTATTTTGAGCTGGTGTACGGCTCGCCACCAATCAATACTTCAGCGCCTTCATCGCGACCAATATCGATGTATGAAAGAATCTTTTCATATTGCATTTGGGAAGCTTGAGCACCAATGGCATTGTCTGGATCCAGAGGGTCACCAATCTTTACTCGATTCAGCCTTTCAAGCGCTCGTTCAATCAACTTGTCATAAATATCTTCATGAATTAATGCGCGTGACGGACAGGTACACACTTCACCTTGATTGAAGGCGAACATCAGTAAACCTTCAACCGCTTTATCAAAGAAAGCATCATCGGCATCAGCAACACTCTTGAAGAAAATATTTGGGGATTTTCCACCCAGTTCCAGCGTTACTGGAACGATATTTTCTGCAGCAGCATGAGCAACCATTTTTCCTGTAGGCGTTGAGCCTGTGAAAGAAATTTTCTTAATGCGTGGTGATTCAACTAGGGGCGCGCCTGCTTCAGCACCAAAACCATTAACGATGTTCAATACACCTGGTGGAAGTAAATCTCCAATCAATTCCATTAAAGTAAGAATGGAAACGGGTGTCTGCTCTGCAGGTTTCATTACGATGCAGTTGCCAGTGACTAAAGCTGGAGCAATTTTCCAACATGCTAACATGAGCGGGAAGTTCCAGGGGATGATTTGACCAACCACGCCGAGAGGCTCGTGAACTTCCATTGAAATTGTGTTGTTATCGATATCTACGACTTCACCTGAGTCAGCACGAATCACACCTGCAAAATAACGAAACTGGTCGACAACATAGGGAATATCTGATGCCAGGTTTTCTCTGACACTTTTCCCATTTTCCCAGGTTTCAATGCGCGCTAATGCTTCAATGTTTTGCTCAATGCGCTCAGCTATTTTAAGCAGAATATAGGAACGTTCCTGTGGCGAAGTGGTTCGCCAGTCTTTGAAAGCGCGTTCTGCTGCATCGATAGCCAAATCAATATCTTCGGCGCTTGAGCGAGGAATTTGTGTAAATACTTTTCCATCGACGGGTGAAAGTTTTTCGAAGTATTGTCCATTAACAGGTGCAACCCACTCACCACCAATGTAGTTCTGGTATTGATCTCGAAATTTTGGTTGTTCGTAAATCATTTTATTTTCCTTTGTGTGATTTATTCTTCGTTAACTTCGTCTTTATTGCCTGATGAAAAAGCTACATCGGGTTCACAACCTGGGCCGAAGCCTGGCATGAACTTGCTAAAGCGTCGTGTAATTTCAGGGAGGGCAGAGGTTGCCTGATTTGTTTTTGTACTTTCTGAATACTGTTCTCGCCAGCGAGCAGTGATGTCATTCGCTTCATGGTGAGATGGCACTGCATCGTATTCGCAATATTGATCACGGAATGCATATTCGTTAGCACTACGTGGTTTTTTGTAACCAGGTTTCGCTTCCGTGAGTACATTCTGGAATTCTGCTCCACGATTATGACGGAAGTGATCAGGTTCAAGTCCAGTTGGTCCACCTTTAACCTGAGTCTCAATAAACTTGCCTACAGCAGATTTCGCAGGGCTACTGTTTCCCTGCGCGGGCTTTTTTTGTTTGAGTGCCACCTTTGTTGAAGCATGTGGATCGGTTCCCGGAATGATGTAGGAACGCAACACACGGAAAACCATGACGATGCTTTCTCTAATATCACGGAATACTTCCTTGAACTGATAAAGAGAAAGTTGATTGCCTGATAGATGTGATTTGCCAACAATGGCAAAACTCATATGCATACCAACGAGAACAATAACCCAGTTACCAATGGGATTACCGAAGCTTGTAATACCATCCTTACCAATGCTGTATACCTCTGACCATGAGTGGGCATAAAGTCCAATATAAATGGAGCACCACAACACAGGGAAAATCATTAATTGCAGGTCAGGTTTTTTAGGGTGAACTTTTGGTGTCAGGAAATATAAATAAGCGCCACCAAATAGATAAACAGCTAACAAGAAACTTGCCCATCCATATTCTTGAAGACCATAAGGAATATCATATTCAAAAGCTCGGTAACCATAAGCAAGCATGTTGTATGGACCGAAAATTAAAGACCCCAGAACATTTGTGAAAACGCCAATGAACAGTACAGCGGCAATGAATTTCATATTATTGTTTCGCCATTTAATGGCGTTGTCCCAAATCATCACACGGCATAACCATGCAAAGGCTGCAGTGAAACCATAAATCCAGTGATAACTGGTTGCTGGGACGGATTCCCACATCGGTAAAAGTGTGACGTCGCCTGGATTCCAGATCCACCAGTGGAATTGCGGTCCAATGTTGTCATATAACAAATACATCATCTGGGACGCCCAGCCAATGATAATAGCTTCTATAAGTCGGCCATAAGGAAGTAGGTAAATCCTGAAACGCTCTATGGTCATAAACACGTGATAAATCAACGAGGGATAAATCAACACGATGTAGAGAGGAAAACGGTTGTGATAGAACATCACCGAGAACTCACCATGCCAGAAATTATCGACAAAGTTGTAAACGAAAATTTCCAGAAAGATGCCGTACCAGAGGCATGCCATCCAGGTAAAGAAAGGCGCCTTGTTGCCGCGTTTTTTATATTCTCGAACGGAATGAAGGAAACCAAGAAGTGCACCAAGGAATACTGTGGTTTCCACCAC
Source organism: Pseudomonadales bacterium (assembly GCA_040235395.1). Classification (GTDB taxonomy): domain Bacteria; phylum Pseudomonadota; class Gammaproteobacteria; order Pseudomonadales; family JBECKS01; genus JBECKS01. The sequence continues at coordinate 3,390 of JBECKS010000102.1, forward strand.
ATTGAAGGTCCAGTTCTTGAGATGAAGAGGGTTATTGAAATAAATCAGGGAGTTGATTGCATCCGCGTTCCGCATCGCATAGGCGACATGTTCAATTTCTTCCATTGGGGCTCCTGCGTGGTGAAATAGTGCATTCTTATTAGTATCGCAGGAGTATATAGACGGCAGAGCAAAAGCATCATACCCCAAATATGGTAGTGCTCGTTATCATTTTACCCGACTGGGGGTAACTATCTCTTTTTTCTAGAAAAAAGCCTGAATGCCTGTCTGCGCCCGACCCAGAATCAGGGCATGAACATCATGAGTACCCTCATAAGTATTTACGGTCTCAAGGTTTACTGCATGTCTTAGTACATGGAATTCATCCACAATGCCATTACCTCCATGCATGTCACGCGCCATACGAGCAATATCCAGCGCTTTACCGCAGGCATTACGTTTAACCAGAGAGATCATTTCAGGCACGTAATTTCCTTCATCTATAAGTCGGCCAACACGGAGAGAGCCTTGAAGACTCAGGGAAATCTCTGTCTGCATATCAGCCAGTTTTTTCTGAATTAACTGTGTTGCTGCTAATGGCTTGCCAAACTGTTTTCTATCGAGGGTGTAACTTCTTGCAGCATGCCAACATGCCTCTGCGGCACCCATAGCGCCCCAGGAAATGCCGTATCGTGCTGAATTCAGGCAGGTGAAAGGACCGCGAAGCCCGGTCACTTCTGGAAACATGTTTTCTTCTGGCACAAAAACATCTTCCATGGAAATGGAACCGGTAATCGATGTGCGTAGGGAAATTTTTCCTTTAATTGCTTGGGCGCTCAAGCCAGGCATGTCTTTTTCCAGCACAAAGCCTCGAATGGCATTGTCTTCGGTTTTTGCCCAGATAACGAATACATCAGCGATTGGCGCATTGGTAATCCACATCTTGGAACCATTCAGTATGTAACCGCCATCACATTTAACAGCCTTGGTAGCCATGCTTGCAGGGTCAGAGCCGCTATTTGGTTCTGTTAAACCAAAACAACCAATGTATTCCCCACTGGCAAGCTTGGGCAGGTATTTTTCTTTCTGAGCTTCAGAAGCAAAGGTATTTATCGGGTGCATCACAAGACTTGATTGCACACTCATCATAGAGCGGAAGCCGCTGTCTACACGTTCTACTTCTCTCGCTACTAATCCATAACTAACGTAGGAAGCGCCGGCACAGCCGTAACCTTTGATAGTTAAACCCAGTAAACCCTGTTCACCCATTTCCTTGAAAATGCCTGGATCAGTTTCTTCATTTCGGAAGGATTCAAGCACGCGAGGCATTAATTTGTTTTGACAATATTGTTTCGCACTATCGCGAATCATTTTTTCTTCGTCGCTAAGCTGTTGGTCAAGTAGAAGAATGTCATCCCAATTGGCTAGTACAGAGCTCATGAAGTTTCCTCAAAAGTTGGGTAATGAATGAGAGCGCGGCATTATAGTGACTGCTTAAGGTTTAGCCTATGGCTAAAGAGGCTAAGACAGCTTGCCTGCTGTCCTGATTGGCAGCTTATGGATTATTTCAGACCAAAAAAAACCGGAGCAAGCCCCGGTCTTTTTCTTTATTTATAAAAACAATTATGGAAGCAGATGAGCAACAGCATCTCTTTCTTCAGCCAGTTCCTGCTCTGTAGCCTTCATTTTTTCCTGACTGAAATCATCGATAGGCAAGCCCTGTACGATTTCATAATTACCATTCTTGCAAGTAACCGGGAAAGAATAAATAAGTCCCTCCTGAATGCCATAAGAACCATCGCTGTAAATGCCCATACTCAAGGTATCACCTTCAGGTGAACCCAGAACCCAGTCACGTACGTGTTCAATGGCAGCGTTTGCTGCTGAAGCTGCGCTAGACGCGCCACGCGCTTTAATGATGGCAGCACCACGCTGTTGCACGTCTGGAATGAAAGTATCTTTGTACCAGCTAGTATCAACGAGATCCTTGGCAGCTTTACCATCAATAGTTGTTTGGCTAATGTCAGGATATTGTGTAGACGAGTGGTTGCCCCAGATGGTGACTTTTTTAACGTCGTTGACATGTTTACCAGTTTTAACAGCTAGCTGAGCTTTAGCTCGGTTGTGATCAAGGCGTGTCATGGCAGTAAACTGACCCGGTTTCAAATCAGGAGCATTCCTCTGAGCTATTAAGGCGTTGGTGTTGGCAGGGTTGCCTACTACTAACACTTTAACGTCTCTGCTAGCCACTTTATTCAAAGCTTTGCCTTGTGTTGAGAAAATAGCAGCGTTTGCTTCTAGAAGGTCTTTACGTTCCATACCTGGTCCACGTGGACGTGCACCCACGAGAAGGGCGTAATCGATATCCTTGAAAGCAACTTCAGGATCATCGGAACCTACAATACCTTGTAATAGAGGAAAGGCGCAGTCTTCCAGTTCCATAATGACGCCATTCAAGGCCTCAAGTGCAGGCGTGATTTCAAGCAACTGCAGAATGACTGGTTGGTCATTACCAAGCATTTGGCCTGATGCAATACGGAATAAAAGAGAATAGGAAATTTGTCCTGCAGCGCCTGTCACTGCAACTCGAACGGCTGGTTTCATGGATGACTCCTGTGAATTTGGAAAGAGCTAGAACTGAGAATTAAAGAAAGCTAAAGCCTGTGTTTAGCAAGGCGGCAATTCTAGGACGCTCAACCTGTGAATGCAATTCCATGGGCCCAGAAGTCATGCAAAGAATGGAAAAAATGGCTGAGGAAGCTGGAGTGAAATGCTAAGCTTCGCGACCTTGCTTGTTTGATAAATTCTGGTGCGAAATTTATGGAAACATACGATGTCATAATCGTTGGAGGTGGACCTGCAGGTGCTAACTGTGCCTATGAACTTGCCAAAGCGGGTAAATCGGTAGCCATTATCGAGAAAGATGTTTTCCCAAGGTTCAAGCCATGTGCAGGCATGTTAACCATCAAAGCGCTGCATCAGCTTCCTTATTCAATAGCCCCAGTTGTTCAGTGGCAAACCGATGCCATGACCTTAAGCCGAAACTTCAAGGCAGAAAAAACCTTACAAGCTTCAAAAACACTGGTGGTGACTACGGTTCGTTCTGAACTTGATGAATTTTGTTTAAAAGAAGCTGACAAAGCTGGCGCTGAAATCATCGTGTGTTCAAAAGGCTTTGAGCGTTATGAAGAAACAGATGAAGGTATAAAAGTCTATTTAGCGGATGGAAGGCGTCTGCTTTCTCGTTTTCTGGTAGGTGCGGATGGTGCACACAGTAAGGTAAGGAAACAAAGCCAACAATTTACCCCCGATTGCACTGCTGTGGCGCTTGAAGGTCGTATTCCCCTTGAAAGGATTACCAGGAATAAAGATAAAGCACTGCGTTTTGATTTTAATGTCGTGAAAAAGGGATACGGCTGGTTAATTCCGAAAGCTGATCATATCAATGTAGGTATTTATACGCGCCGGCCAGATGAATACCCGATTTCGAAGAAACAGTTACAGGATTACACAGAAAACTTACTTGGAACGCGAGAAATAGATGAGTTACTAGGCTTTCCCATTGGCACAGGGGGAGAATATTTTGAACCGCCTAAGTCGCGCGTGCTTCTGGTTGGTGATGCTGCAGGGTATGCAGAACCTATTTTTGGTGAAGGTATACATAACGCCATTAAATCGGGCAAGTTAGCGGCTAAAGTTATTCTTGAAGCAATGAATGACACGATTGTTAGTAATTATGAGGAAGCCATTGAAGTAGTTCGTACCGATGTATGGTGGTGTAGGCAGATTGCCCGTGCTTTTTATAAGTTCATTGTGCCTGCATTAGCTGTGCTTCAACGTAATCCAGTAAGAAGGGTCGTCATTGAGGGTTTTGCTGATGGCTTCACTATAAAGGAGTGTTTAAAAGTGCTTAGCCCGCTTCATAAGGGTCCGCCTGCCTATCCTGAATCACAAACAATCAAGGAACTTTCCAGTCTGAAATAGCCCAAATCTAACAAGGAAATTCCAGATAAATTTCACTTGCTTTTTAAGAGATAGGCGAAAATAAAGGGCTGTAGGGCAGCTACTTATACACAGTCCCCGTGCATTGTTATGGTGCTTGCTGCATCACATTGGAAAAAGTGCATTTCTATACATAAAAAATCATGTAACTAACTGATAATTATAAAGAATTGTATCTTTGCTCAAAATTTATACAAACCCTCATAGGAGCTGAAATTTTAAGGCTCCCATGCCAGCTTGGGAGCCTTATCCCCAAACTTATCCCCAATTTCTGTGGAAAAATCCAGTTTCTGACGTTCTGATCACCCACGACTTATCTTTTTGTTAAGAGCTTCATATTTTTGCCAATATTTTGTTTAAAAAATGTACAGATTGTCTGATTGGAAATCTGCCTTTTTTACCGGAAACTAGGTAGTTGGAATGACTTACTCACAGTTGCCTTAAGCATCTACATCCATAGCTTAGGAATTAAAGCGATTTATTAACTTGAGATTCCATCTGTAACCTATTGATTTAAAAGAAGAGTATCTGCTTAAAAAATAATCAGCCTTTATCTAAAAATAACATTGGTAATAGGGGGGATTTAGGCAGATTTTTGTCCACAGACTTATCCACAGGCTTATGTGTCACAAAAGGAGCTGCTTAAAGTTTGTGCAGCTTTCTTAACATAATCTGCACCGAATGGGTTCGGACCAAACCAGGCAAGCTACACAAAAGGTGATATTTATCAGTGTGATGCTGTATTTAGCAGTCTCTAATGTACTCGCTTCTGTCACCGTCTATAATCCCAAGCCTTATGACTGACTTCACGCTTACCACAATCCTGATCTCTACTGTTGCCGTTATTGTAATTGCGGGAATTTCTTATCTCATTTTCAGTTTAAGTAAACTAAGCAGGCAAAGTGTTTCAGGTGGTATAGACCCACAACAGCTAGTGCATCTTGAAAAAGAACTTGCCGCACTTAATGCTGAGAAGCACATGCTGGAAGAAAAACTGGCTGAGCAGAAAAATGAGCTTCTGAAAACAGAGACACGCCTTGACGATGAAAGAAGACTGCATAACGAAAGTAAGCAGGCTTATGAGCGACTTGATACTTTGCTTATTTCAGAACGCAAACAATCTGAAGAAAAAATTGCCTTGTTAAGTAGCGCTCAGGAAAGTCTTAAACTTGAATTCCAGAATCTAGCTAACAAGATCATGGAAGAGAAGAGCGAAAAGTTCACTCAGCAAAATAAAAGTAATATGGAAACACTCATGAATCCTTTGCGTGAGCAATTAAAGGATTTCAGAAAAAAAGTTGAAGATACCTATGATAAGGAATCAAAGGATCGAATTAGCCTTTACGAACAAATCCTAAATTTACAAAAACTCAATACGCAATTGAGTGAAGATGCGCATAATTTAACGCAAGCGTTAAAAGGTAGTTCAAAAACTCAGGGTAATTGGGGAGAGTTAGTGCTTGAGCGTATACTTGAACAGAGCGGGCTAGAAAAAGGTAGAGAGTATGAAACGCAAAGCAGTTTTTCTCAGAGTGATGCAGAAAGTAATCAGAAACGCTATCAGCCGGATGTATTAATTCATTTACCGGAAAACAAAAGTATTATTGTTGATTCAAAAGTTTCCTTAACTGCTTACGAACAATTCTGTAGTGCTGAAGATGAGAACGAAAAGAAAAAATTCCTTAAAGAGCATGTTAATTCCATTAAGAAACATGTCAGTGGTCTAAGTGAAAAAACTTATCAGGATATCAATCTTCTTAATACGCTGGATTTTGTTGTGATGTTCATGCCGATTGAGGCTGCATTCCTGATTGCTATGCAGGAAGATAAAGAACTTTATCGTTATGCAATGGATAAGAATATATTTATTGTGAGTCCATCGAATCTTTTAGTGATGCTAAGAACCATTCATCACACCTGGCGAAATGAAAAGCAGAATCAGAATGCCCAGAAAATTGCAGACAACGCTGGAAAACTTTACGACAAGTTTGTGGGTTTTGTTGAAGATATGGATGATATAGGAAAGAAAATCATACAAACTCAAAAAAGTTGGGAGTCTGGAATGAACAAGCTCCAGCAAGGGAGCGGAAATCTTATTAAGCGTGCGGAAGATATTAAGAAATTGGGAGCTAAGGCAAACAAGTCCCTTGATAGCCATTTACTGAATGATGAAAGCGAGAGTGAATAAATGAAAATTACGGAAGGTTATGAAAGTGCCAAAATTAAAGCTCGAATTTCTTTAAGGGATGTTCGTAGTTTAAAAGAACTGAGTAGGGCGGTTGACCATAAAATTGAGAAAAGTAAGGAAAAGATTGTAGATGGTCTGGATGATCTTTATACCTTGCTGAGATTATTAACGGCCTATGCTACAGGCGAATACAGAGAGATAGCAGTCAGGAGTATGGTAGCAGTGGTGGCTGCCTTGATTTATTTTGTTAACCCGATGGATGTGATTCCTGATTTTGTTGCCACCTTTGGTTTTCTGGATGATTTAACGGTGCTTGCTTTTGTGGTTCGAACTTTCAAGGATGAAATAGATAAATTTATAGAATGGGAAATGGCAGGCAAGGACGTTGAGAATGATGAAGACTAGGTTATACGTTTTACTTTTTCTTTTCTTTTTCTCTAGTCAGTTTGTTTATTCTGCAAGTTCTTCACCTGTTGTAGGCGAGCACGGCGCTGTTAGTTCTGGTTCTGTGTTAGCTTCCCAGGCTGGTATCGAGATCATGAAAAAAGGTGGAAATGCGGTGGACGCTGCCGTTGCCACCGGCTTTGCTTTAGCTGTTACACATCCTGAAGCGGGAAACATTGGCGGGGGAACCTTCATTCTTTTCCAAAATGCACTAGGCGAAGCCTTTGCGCTTGATGCTCGTGAGATTGCCCCTCTATCATCAACTCGCAACATGTATCTTGATGAGCAGGGAAATGTTGTTAAAGGATTATCAATAAACTCCCACCTTTCTTCGGGTGTACCTGGGACTGTTGATGGTTATCTAAAATTTCATGAGCGTTTTGGAAAGTTAAGCCGGCGGGAGGTTATGGCGCCCGCAATACGTCTTGCTGAAAAAGGTTTTGTGATTAATCAGGAGCTTGCAAAGCAGCTCAAAAGACAGGAGAAAAAATTTCCAGTATCAGAAGCAAGCATGAAAATTTTCATGAAAGACGGACAAGCCTTACCAGAAGGCACACTTTGGAAACAGAAAGATCTTGCTAAGACTTTAAAAAGAATTTCCTTACAAGGTCGTTCGGGTTTTTATGAAGGCAAGACGGCGAAATTAATTGTCGATGAAATGGAACGTGGCAATGGCATTATTACGATGGAGGATCTTGCAAACTACTCATCGGTTTGGAGGCAACCTTTAAAAGGAAGTTTTCATGATGCTGAAATTATTTCCATGCCACCGTCATCTTCCGGTGGTGTTCTGATTATCCAAATGCTCAATATGCTTGAGCAATTTGATTTGGCTTCGATGGGTTGGGGAAGTGCGGATTACATGCACACCCTAATTGAAGTGGAGCGCAGGGCCTATGCAGACCGTTCTGAACATTTGGGTGACACGGATTTTTATGATGTGCCTTTGGAAAAGCTTATGGATAAAGCTTACGCAAAGAAAAGGCTGAGTGATTTTAATAAAAAGAAAGCAAGTGACAGCGATAAGATTGGACCAGGATCCTGGCCCAAGGAAAGCAAGGATACCACGCATTTTTCAGTAGCAGATCAAGATGGAAATGTTGTTTCCATTACAACAACCCTGAATTTTTCCTTTGGAAATAAAATTACTGTTTCTGGTGCCGGATTCCTTCTGAATAACGAAATGGATGACTTCTCCACTAAACCAGGCGTTCCTAACGCCTATGGTCTTCTAGGAAATGAGGCAAACGCTGTCCAGCCCGGTAAACGAATGTTGAGTTCCATGTCGCCAACCATTGTGAATCGACATGGTAAACCTTTACTTGTCACAGGTTCTCCAGGCGGTTCGACCATCATTACGTCAACACTTCAGGTTATTCTGAACGTGCTGGTTTTTGATATGGATATCAATGATGCAGTGGAGGCACCGCGTTTTCATCATCAATGGAAGCCTGATGATGTGAAATATGAGCGTTTGGGTTTCTCTCCCGACACTTTGAAGCTGCTTCAGCAGCGTGGTCATGACATGAAAGCCAGTGCTTATCCGCTTGGCGATACGGATTCCATCTTTCTTAAGGATAATAAGCTGGAAGCAGAGAATGATCCTCGACGAAGGGGTGGGGCGAGTGCATTTTAAAGCCCTTTTATTTTCAATAGCTTAAGACATTTAGTTTTTGTAGCTTCTGCGAGAAATCAATAGAGCTTTATAGGGATTTTCGCTAAACTAGCCGTGGCTTCAAGCGCAGCTTCAGACAGGTCTGAAGGCATAATAAAAGCGGCCTTTACAGGGCTTTTTCCAAAGGGAATCTGCTCTATCTTTTAAGGTTTCTCTCAAGACTTTAATGAAAAGGGACGTTCAATAATGTGCGTTTTTCAGGTGCCAGGTTTCAACAGAATCGTCATATCACTTTAGCTTTGATGCTTAAGTGTTTGTTTATATTGAATTATTGTTCGTGATCATGCTCATTCTGTGCATGAGCGGAGTGTTTTAAGGTAGCTGTTTTCAATGCGATTAAAGAATATCAAGCTTGCGGGTTTCAAATCCTTCGTCGACCCAACCACCATTGATTTTTCAAGTAACCTGTCTGCCATTGTGGGTCCGAATGGTTGTGGCAAATCTAACGTTATCGATGCTGTACGTTGGGTAATGGGTGAAAGTTCTGCCAAGAATCTTCGTGGCGAAGATATGACAGATGTTATTTTTAATGGCTCTAACTCAAGAAAACCCGTTGCTCAAGCTTCTATTGAGTTAATTTTTGACAACAGTGAGGGCAAGGTCAGTGGTGAATATGCTGGCTATGCAGAGATTTCTGTTAAACGCCAGGTTTCCCGCGATTCCCAGTCTAGCTATTTCCTGAATGGCGTAAAATGCCGCAGGAAAGATATTACCGATATCTTTTTAGGTACAGGTCTTGGGCCTCGTAGTTATGCCATCATTGAGCAGGGCATGATTTCCCGTTTGATTGAGGCAAAGCCAGAAGACCTAAGGGTTTTCATTGAAGAAGCGGCGGGGATTTCCAAATATAAAGAGCGCCGTCGTGAAACAGAAAACCGTATGCATCGCACAAGGGAAAACCTTGAACGTTTAGAAGATTTGCGAGAGGAACTTGGCAGGCAACTTGAGCGTTTGCAGCGTCAGGCAAGAAATGCCGAGAAATATAAGGAATATAAACAGGAAGAACGTCAGTTAGATGCGCAATTACATGCCCTGAAATGGAAAAAAATTAACAGTGATATTGTAGAGATTGAAGCAAAGATACGTGAACTGGAAGTTCAGCTTGCGTCTAAACAGGCGGATCGACAAGCTGCTGAAACAGGTATCGAGAAACAGCGCCAGACTCATACGGAACTAAACGATAACTTTAATGATGTACAGCGTCACTTTTATGGCATTCAGTCAGAAATCAGTGCGTTGCAACAAAGCATACAGCATCAGAAGGAACGTCATCAGCAACTCCATCAAGATATGGAGCAAACTGATCAGAACCTGAAAGAAACCAGTCAGCATCTGCGTGATGACGAACAGAAAATACAATCACTCGAAAGTAGCATAGCGGAGGTTGGACCAAAGCTTGAAGGGCTTCAGGTGCAGGAGAAAGAAGCAACACAGATTCTAACTCAAGCAGAAGATGCCATGCATAAATGGCAGGCGCGTTGGGATGAATTTAACCAGCAAGCTGCAGAGCCAAGAAGAACCTCTGAAGTTGAACAATCAAAAATAAAACATCTTGATCAAAGCATACAACGTCTTGGCGAGCGTATTTCCCGTTTAAAAGCTGAATCGGCTAACCTGATTGCTGGTCCTATTGAGCAGGAAGTTGTTGATCTTAAAGAGCAGTGCCAGAAGCAGGAAGCTGTGGTGCAGAATCTTGTCGAGCAAGGCGAACTTTTTACAAAGGAAATTTCTGAAATTCGAGACAGGATTCAGGAGCAAGGCAATCAGCTTGATGAAAAACGTGGCCAGCTTCAGAAAGCCCAGGGTCGTCAGGCTTCCTTAGAGGCCTTGCAACATGCTGCAAAGAATCAGGATAAAGGAACATTGGAATGGCTCGCTTCAAAGGGTCTTGATAAAAATAAACGGCTCTCGGAAACATTGAATGTAGAAGCAGGTTGGGAGCGTGCAGTTGAAGCGGTGCTTGGTGAAAGTCTTCAAGCCATTTGTGTTGAAGGTAATGCTGATCCTTTTATTGAACTGGTTTCCAAACTGGAGAAAGGTTCAGTCAATCTGCTCTTAGGTGGAAGCACAAATAGTGCAACTAATTCCAGTAAAGCACCTTTGCTTTCGAGTTTGGTCAGTGGTGCAACACTTCCTGCAAATTATGCGAATGTTTATGCAGTAGAAAATCTTAATGAAGCCATCAAGCTTCGAGCTTCACTAGATAGTCAAGAATCCGTGGTAACCAAGGAAGGGCTTTGGCTTGGTAACAATTGGGTCAAGGTAGCTAAAGATGCTGATGGTCAGAGTGGTGTGCTTGAAAGAGAGCAGGAACTTAAAAGCCTGGGTGAACAGACCGGAAATCTGGTTAATGCCATTAATCAACTTTCAAGTGATTTGAGTGAAGCACGACAACAGCTGAAAGACAAAGAACAGGAAAGAGAAGTCCACCAGAAAAACCTGAGAGAAGAATCCAGAAAGCTCAGCGATAGTAATGCTGAATTGAGCGCAAAGCGTGCCCGAGTTGAAGAATTTGCTTCAAGAAAAGAGAGTGTTGATAAGGAGTTACAGGATTGTCAGCAACATCTCGTCAATGAGCAGAAAAATCTTGGTGATTCCCGAACCTTGTTGCAGGAAGCTTTGGATAAAATGGAAAAAGATGCTTCGCATCGTGAAATTCTTTTGAAGGAAAGGGATTCGGTAAGACAACAACTCGATCAGGCTCGCGATAATGCAAGAAAGGCGCGTGATGAAGCGCATCTTGTTGTTGTGCAGAATGAAACATTTAGAACGCAACTTGATTCCACGAAAGAGGCGATTGAGCGTTTGCGTTCACAGGAAAGTACCTTACAGGAAAGAAAAAGCAACTTGCTTGAGCAGTTAAAGGAAATTGATGAGCCTGCAGGCAATCAACATGAAGAACTTGAAGCTTGTCTTGAGAAGCAGGTACTTGCACAGGAAAAAATGACGCAGGCAAGAGCTAAACTTGATGAGTCGGATCATCGTTTAAGAGAGCTTGAAAAAAGTCGTAACGAAGCTGAAATGGCTATCGAGGAAGTGCGCAGTAAGTTAGAGAAGCAGCGTATGGAGTGGCAAGGCTTCAAGGTTCAGTTGCAAACTGTGCAGGAAGTGTTAAACAAATCCGGTTTTGAAAGAGACAAGCTGCTTGAAGAATTACCTGAAGATGCCGATATCAGTTTGTGGGAAAACGATCTCGAGGCTTTACAAGGGCGAATTCAAAGATTAGGTCAGATTAATATGACCGCTATTGATGAGTACGAAACGGAATCAGAACGCAAGGTTTATCTGGATGCTCAACATGCTGATCTTATTGAAGCACTTGAAACACTTGAATCTGCTATCAGAAAGATTGACAAGGAAACGCGAACACGTTTCAAGGAAACTTTCGACAAACTTAATTCAGGTCTTCAGGCACTGTTTCCAAAACTATTAGGTGGAGGTCATGCTTATCTTGAGCTAACGGGTGATAATTTGCTTGATACGGGCGTTACCATCATGGCTCGTCCACCTGGAAAACGTGATAGTACCATTCACCTTTTATCAGGTGGTGAAAAAGCCATGACGGCGATTGCGCTGGTGTTTTCGATTTTCCAATTAAATCCCGCGCCATTCTGTATTCTCGATGAGGTGGATGCGCCACTCGATGATGCGAACGTAAATCGTTATTGTCGTATGGTTGAGGAAATGTCAGAAAAAATTCAGTTTATTTTTATTACACATAACAAGGTCAGCATGGAGATGGCTCAGTTACTCATGGGTGTAACAATGCATGAACCCGGATGTTCGCGTATTGTGGCAGTTGACGTGGATGAAGCAGCCAAAATGGCTGCGGACTAAAATCGGTGGTCTAGCTTATGGATTTTGGTATTCGTGAACTCTTGATGTTTGTAGGTGCGTTGATTTTTATCGGCGTATTAGTTGATGGTATTCGCCGCTTTCAACATAACCGGCGTACACAGGTCAAAGTTAAAATTGACCGAAAGGCTCAGGCAGAGGAATACGATGAGGAAGAGGAAGAAGACCGGTCATATCAAGCCGAGCTACCTAATGGTGGTGCAAGGGTAGTTAATAACCAGACAAGTAGCGCTCACTCTGATTCAGGTTCAGAACCTAAAAAAATCCCACCTCGATTCTCTGAACCTCTCGACATTCTGATGGAAGGTATGACGAAACGGGAAGCTGTTCGTGTTCCCGAGGATGAGACTCCAGAATTAAAAACTGAGAGTGGTTTTTTAGAAAATACCGAAGAGGGAAGCTGGAGCGAAGAAGAGCCTTTTCTGGAAAAAGAATACCAGTCAAACGAATTTGATGAAGATGATGAGCTCGAGGATGAGATTGTTCCTCATTCAATGAATCAAAAGAGACCGGCTCATAATCAAGGTGATTTTTTTGCAAGCCATGCAGAATATACGGCACATGAAGAGGAAGATGAAGTTTCGAGTGAAAAGAAAGCGCCTGTAGTTAGCGAACCAAAACCTAAGGAGCTACCCGAAGAAGTATTAGCCATCAATGTTATGGCAAAAGGTGATAATGAATTTTCCGGTGCTGAATTATTGGAAGCCATACTTGCTTTTGGTTTGCGTTATGGTGATATGAATATCTTTCATCGACATGAACAATCCAATGGCCAAGGACAGGTAATTTTCAGTATGGCAAATGCATTGAATCCAGGTACTTTCGATCTGGATGCTATGGCCGAAACCCAGTTCAAAGGTGTCACCTTTTTTATGCGCCTTTCTCAGTTGAACAAGCGCATCTTCGTTCTAGAGCTCATGCTTGATATTGCAAAACGTCTTGCTAATCAGCTCGATGGAGAATTGAAAGACGATACTCGGAGTGTGCTTTCATCACAGACCGTTACTCATTACAAATCCCGCATTCAAGAATACGAACGACGTTATCTAGGTCAGGTCCTGCGTAGTTAGCATGAATTGATTCAGAAGGTGAGCCATGACCTTTGAAGAAGCCAGCAAGCGCATTCGTGAAATCAAGGACTCGATTCGCAAATATAATCACGAATATTACGTGCTTGATGCCCCCACGGTTCCCGATTCCCATTACGATAAACTATTTCAGGAGCTGCTTGCTCTCGAAGAAAAATTCCCTGAATTAAAAACTTCTGATTCTCCAAGCCAGCGGGTAGGTGGAGAGGCGCTATCCTCTTTTGAGCAAGTGCAGCACCGTATACCAATGTTGTCACTTGATAATGTCTTCAATGCAGAGGGTTATGAAGCTTTTGATAAACGCATAAAAGACAGAATTAAATTAAGCGACAAGGAAAATATTAGCTATTGTTGCGAACCGAAACTCGATGGACTTGCTATTAGTTTACGTTATGAGAAAGGAGTGCTAGTAACTGCATCGACGCGAGGTGATGGTCAAACGGGTGAAGATATAACCCAGAATGCCAGAACTATTAAAAGCATTCCCTTGCAGTTAATAGGAAAAAGTATTCCTGATGTGCTGGAAGTGCGTGGCGAAGTATTGATGTCAAAAAAGGGTTTCCAGAAACTTAACGATACAGCACGCCAAAATAATGAAAAAACTTTTGCTAACCCTCGAAATGCTGCTGCTGGTAGTTTAAGACAACTTGATTCACGCATCACGGCAAAGCGACCTCTGGAAATTTTCTGTTATGGTCTTGGTGAAGTTATGGGCTTTGAATTACCTGAATCCCATCATGAAATGATGCAGCAATTATCTGCTTGGGGATTTCGAATCAACCCTTTGTTAAGCATTAGTCAGGGCGTGGAGGAATGTGAAGGCTACTATCAAGACATACTGAAAAAAAGGGAGAGCCTCCCTTATGAAATTGATGGTGT
>JBECKS010000203.1:0-3650 GCA_040235395.1 Pseudomonadales bacterium
GCAAGCCTTGCCAGAATTTCATCTGTTCGCCAACAATGATTCCCCAGTCTTCCTGGGTGCTGTCTTTCAATTCAGTGAACTGAGTCTTCATACTTATTGCTCTAGTTTTTTGTTGTTATTTTTATTAATGCTTCAACAATACATCAGACATTTATCAAAGCAATAGCCATTCATCAATTTAATTAGTTGTTTTACCTCCAAAAAAAAGGCTAGCTAAAGTAGCCTTTTCCCGAGTTTATAAAATTAAAGAGTGTTCAGTGATAAGTGTTATTTCCCAATGTTAGAAACTATCACCTGGAATTCTGACCCAACCTTCCATCAGCACTCGAGCACTCCTGCTCATGATGGCTTTTTTCGCTGTCCACTCTCCATTTTGTTCTTCTGCTTCTGCACCAACTCGAAGCGTTCCTGATGGGTGTCCAAAGGTAACAACATTACGTTCACCTCCACCTGCGGCAAGATTTACCAGGGTACCTGGAATAGCTGCTGCTGTACCAATCGCAACGGCAGCGGTACCCATCATGGCGTGATGAAGTTTGCCCATGGAAAGCGCCCTTACCAGTAAATCAGTATCTTTCTCCCCTACTTCTTTACCGCTCGAGGCGCTATATGCTTTTGGTTTTGAAACGAATGCCACTTTTGGCGTGTGCTGCCTGCCCACTGCTTCTTCTACGCTTTTGATTAAACCCATTTTAATGGCGCCATAAGCTCTAATGGTTTCAAAACGCTCAAGGGCATTTGCATCACTGTTAATGTCATCCTGGAGTTCTGTACCTTGATAGCCAATGTCTTCTGCATTGAGAAAGATGGTCGGAATACCTGCGTTAATCATGGTTGCTTTAAAGGTTCCGATTTCAGGTACTTCCAAGTCATCCACCAGATTACCTGTTGGAAACATGGCGCCTTCACCATCGGCAGGATCAAGGAACTCCACCTGCACTTCAGCGGCAGGAAAGGTGACGCCATCCAGTTCAAAATCACCGGTTTCCTGTACTTCAGCATTAGTAATGGGTACATGAGCGATAATGGTTTTCTGAATATTTACCTGCCAGATTCGAACGATTGCTATGCCATTTTCAGGAATGCGTGAAGTCTCAACGAGACCATTGCTAATGGCAAAGGAACCAACCGCCGCCGTTAAGTTACCGCAGTTGCCACTCCAGTCTACAAAGGCCTTATCAATGGAAACCTGACCAAAAAGATAATCCACATCGTGATCAGCTTTTTCACTTTTCGCCAGAATGACGGTTTTACTTGTGCTGGATGTTGCGCCACCCATGCCATCGGTTTGTTTGCCATAAGGATCAGGGCTACCAATGACTCTTAATAATAAAGCATCTCTTGCTGCACCAGGTTTTTGAGCAACTTCAGGTAAATCTTTTAATGAAAAGAAAACACCTTTGCTTGTGCCACCGCGCATGTAAGTAGCTGGGATCTTTATTTGTGGAACCGTTGACATAAACTTTTATCCTGAACAGAATTTTTTATTAAGCTACACTAGACTCAAGAAAATCCTGAGCAAAACGTTGTAGAACACCGCCTGCTTCATAGACAGTCACTTCTTCAGCAGTATCCAAACGACACAGCATAGGCACTTTTACTGTTTCACCATTCTTACGGTGAATCACTAAGGTTAAAGTGGCACGAGGAGCTGGTGTTCCTTCTACGTCATAGGTTTCAGTGCCATCAATATTTAAGGTAAGACGCGTTGTACCTGCTTCAAACTGTAAAGGTAGAACGCCCATACCAATCAGATTGGTTCGATGAATTCGTTCGAAACCTTCTGCTGCAATCACTTCAACACCTGCAAGGCGAACACCTTTTGCTGCCCAGTCACGAGAAGAACCCTGCCCATAGTCGGCACCTGCAACAATAATCAATGGCTGTTTACGATCCATGTAAGTTTCAATGGCTTCCCACATGCGAGTTACTTTTCCTTCAGGTTCAATGCGCGCAAGTGATCCTTGTTTCACTTCTCCATTTTCCTGCACCATTTCATTTAATAATTTTGGATTAGCGAAGGTTGCACGTTGAGCAGTTAAATGATCACCACGATGGGTTGCATAAGAATTGAAATCCTCTTCTGGCAATCCCATTTTTTCCAGGTATTCACCTGCAGCACTGTTTAACAGAATTGCGTTTGATGGTGATAAATGATCGGTAGTAATGTTATCACCCAAAACAGCAAGCGGACGCATGCCTTTCATAGTTCGCTCACCTGCTAATGCACCTTCCCAATAAGGTGGTCTTCGAATGTAGGTGCTTTGTGGACGCCAATCGTAAAGCGGACTTTTTGAACGTTCGATTGCACCTAAATCAAACATGGGAATATAAATCTTGTTGAACTGTTCTGGCTTCACGAATTTCTTAACGATGTCATCAATTTCTTCATCACTCGGCCAGATGTCTTTCAAAGTAATGTCATTACCTTTCGCATCTTTACCAAGAACATCTTTTTCAATATCAAAACGCATGGTGCCAGCAATGGCATAGGCAACAACCAATGGTGGTGATGCAAGGAAAGCCTGTTTCGCATAAGGATGTATACGACCATCAAAGTTTCTGTTTCCAGAAAGCACGGCGGTTGCATATAAATCACGGTCAATGATTTCCTGTTGAATTTTTGGATCAAGCGCACCACTCATGCCGTTACACGTTGTGCAGGCAAAAGCCACGATGCCAAAACCAAGTTTTTCTAATTCAGGTAAAAGACCTGCTTCTTCAAGATAAAGTTGTGCAACTTTTGAACCTGGAGCAAAAGAAGATTTCACCCAAGGTTTTCGAATTAAGCCAAGTTCATTGGCTTTTTTTGCTAACAATCCTGCAGCTACAACATTGCGCGGATTACTGGTGTTAGTACAAGATGTAATGGCTGCAATAATGACCGCGCCATCAGGCATTAAACCTTCTTTCTCTTCAGCAAGTGCACGATCAAGATCACCGGCAATACCACGCTCTGCGAGCGCAGAGGTTGGAAGTTTGCGATGCGGATTAGAAGGACCGGCCATTGTGCGAGTGACTTTAGATAAATCAAAACTTAACTTGCGCTCATATTGCGCATTTTTCATACCGTCTGCCCACAATCCTGTTTGCTTGGCATATTTTTCAACCAAGGCAACCTGCTCTGCATCACGCCCAGTCAGTTTTAAGTAATCAATGGTTTGCTCATCAATGTAGAAAAGCGCTGCTGTTGCACCGTATTCAGGTGTCATGTTGGAAATAGTTGCCCTATCCCCAATCGTTAATGACGATGCACCTTCACCAAAAAATTCAAGATAAGCTGAAACTACTTTTTCATTACGAAGGAATTCCGTTAACGCAAGCACAATATCGGTTGCTGTAATACCCGGTTGACGTTTGCCAGTAAGCTCAACGCCAATGATTTCTGGCAAACGCATCATGGAAGGACGACCAAGCATGACGGTTTCTGCTTCCAGACCACCAACACCCACGGCTATTACACCTAAAGCATCAATGTGAGGTGTATGACTATCAGTACCAACACAAGTGTCAGGAAAAGCAACGCCGTCACGTGCCTGAACAACGGGTGACATTTTTTCAAGATTAATCTGGTGCATGATGCCGTTTCCGGCAGGAATCACATCTACATTTTCGAAAGCCGTTTTTGTCCACTCAATAAAATGAAAACG
>JBECKS010000290.1:0-2260 GCA_040235395.1 Pseudomonadales bacterium
GGATTAGGCAAAGCTCGGCTTTTTTGTTTTTTAAAAGGTAATCACTATGACACGTATTTCTTGCCGGGGGCTTTTAACGATGGCAAGAATCGTTACGACAGGCAACTATGGTAAGCTGCAAAAGTGAGCGGTCTTGTTGTCTGGCCGGAACCGCTCCCCTGAGCGCTCCAGGATCTCTTAAATTTTCGATAGATGGTAGATATTCTGAAAAGTATTGTCGGTCAATCCGAGAATCTCATGGGAGAAGTCGTCGAAGAAACAATCTAAAAAACCCGGCGACCTGGCATAATGATTAGGATGATGTTTCGTCCTTTCGTGATATCGGATAACCTAGTCGTGCGTCATCTTTCATCTTTCAAGGCAGACTCGTTGTTATTTGTTGGCCTGGACCAGCTTCCTTGCAACCTGAACTATTGCAACTTTGTTTTTGCCGCTGCATGCGAGATAGAGATTTCCCTCTGGTGTCGCCACCATGTGCCGAACCACACCGCCTCCGGAGGGGATCGGCCAGCTCGAAAAAGAGCCGGATTCCGGATCGAATCGTACTACCGTATTTGGAGTGACGCCCGTTTCGCTGTACCAGACGATGCCATCAGGAGTTATCGCCATACCGTAGGGTCTGGAATCCGGTCCGCCCGGCGAGGGCCATTCTTCTATCTTGCCATCCCCGGGATTGAAGCGACCCAATTTCCCGCCTGCGTAATCAGTGTAATACACAATGTCGCCGGCGGTTATCGCCAGACGCCGCGGCCGGGCTTCAGCGGGAAGGGGATATTCCGTGATATTCATGGTCTCCGGATCGATGCTTCCAAGCTTATTGGTCCCGAGTTCACAGAAGAAGAGAATGTCTTTTGAATTGACCGCAATGCCGTAGGGCCGAGCACCCGGCGTGGGTACCCGTTTGACCCTGACTTCTCCCGTCTCCGGGTCCAGCCGTCCTATCATGTTGCCCCTCTGAACAGTGAACCAAAGAATACCTTTCCGGTCAAAGACAGGAGTGTGCGGGTCGCTTGCCTCCTCTGGAAGCGTGTACTCGGTGATCTTGCCGGTCACGGGGTCGAGCTTTCCGATATAACCCCTGTAATTAGCGGTAAACCAGATATTTCCCTCTTTATCCGCCGTGAGGCCGTGGGGACCCGATTCAGGTATCTTCAACGGATATTCCCTGATCTTACCGGTTTCGGGATTGAGCCTTCCGATGGTATTCGACCTCATGCCTGTATACCATAACGAGCCGTCGGGCCCCAGGGCCGGGTCATGCGGGAATGAATCCGGCGTCGGAAGGGCCCATTCCCTGATAGTGACCGAAACCGTCTCTGCCGCGAACAGTGAGACAGGGACCATAAAGACAATAATTACGTAGAGCGATAATTTAAGTTTCATGTTGTCCACCTCGGAAAAGATATGTTTGCCGGTCATGATCGCAGTATACAATGGCAAAAGAGGTCTGACAACGTATCCCCCGGATTGTGGGGCCGATAGACCCGGTATTTTCGAATCTACGGGAGGCTCATGCGGGTCCGGAACGCCCAGGCCGGCATATTGCAATCCTACTTCTGCATCTCCTTTATCACGTCCCCGAGCTTTCTGATCTCTTCGCCGTAGGTCGCCCAGTCGCCTTCACGCTGGGCTTTCATGGCACGGGCGAAATGCTCGTTCGCACGCTCGGCAAGGTCCTCTCCGGTCGGCAGAGAGACCGATGGAGCGGCCGGCGGCGCCTCGATTACTGCCCTCGGCCCTCCTCCACCGAATATTCTGGAAAGTGCCCTGTCCAACGTCTCTTCCATCGCGATCTTGTTCTCGTAGGCCACGATTACCCGCTTCAATTCCGGGATCTTTCCCGTCTCCGCGCGAAGGTATAGGGGCTGCACGTAAATGAGTGAGCTCTCGATGGGGATGACGAGGAGAGTGCCCTGGATCACCTGAGAGCCGCGCTGGTCCCAGAGAGATATCTGTCTGGAGATTTCGGTGTCCTGATTGATCCGGGCGACGATCTGCTTAGGTCCGTACACGAGTCTGTCCTTCGGGAAGCGGTACACGACAAGACCGCCGTAATTCTTCCCGTCGCTTCGGGCCACCATCCAGGCGGACAGGTTGTCCTTCTTTTTCGGATTAAAGGGAAGCATGAGAATAAATTCCGCCTTCTCCTCCTCAGGCAGTTTCATAATCGTATAGTAGGGCTCCATCATCTCCCTGGCACGGTCCGCTCCCATGACCGGGATCTCCCACTGGTCTTCCCTGTTATAAAAGATCTGGGGAT
>JBECKS010000217.1:0-3531 GCA_040235395.1 Pseudomonadales bacterium
GAACTCTGGAAAGCAAACAGTTTTTCAGCAAGGAAACCTGGCAAAAACTTCATGACAAACCCGAAGCAGCAAGGCTTGGTGGCAATGTCATCACTCACTTTACACAAGGTGGTTTGAATCTTTTCACCTTAATTGGCCCCAAACATAGTGCTAGCGATAAAGCACTCAATAAAGGTCGCGAAGGCTTTTATGGCTGGATGGGGCTAGGTGGTTCCATTTTTCAATGGAACCCCGAAAAAGAAATTGGATTTGCTTTTGTACCTACTTCTCTACACATCGTTGATTTATTTAATGAGCGTGGCAAGGTGTATCAGCAAGAAGTTGTGAAATGCATTAATGCTCTTTAAAAAATAAAAAAACCGAGAGTATTTTTATAAAGCCTTTACCCTCGGTTTGATTTTTTATTTTTTCTGTTTTTCAGCTTGATGAGTCACCCACCACACAAAACGCGGGAAAAATCGTCTGACATAATAAGCCATACGGTTCTGAGCACCTGGAAAGATAAACAGCTTTCCCTTATCAATTCCTTTTTCCATACAATCCAGAACAAACTCTGGTTCAGCTGCAGGTGCTTGCTCCAGAATCTGTGGTTTATTATCTGCATTATTGAGCATCGGTGTGTTAACAGGTGGTGGGCATACGCAATGAATATTTACGCCACTACCCTTTAACTCTTCCTTTAATACTTCTGTGTAAGCAACCACTGCAAATTTTGACGCATTATAAGCACCAGCATATAAACTTGGCACCCAACCAGCAATGGAAGCAAAGTTGATGATGTCACCTGATTTATTTTCAAGCATATGCGCTAACACAGCGCGATTAATATTCACCGTGCCCTTGTAGTTCACATCCATAATGCGATGAATAACTTCTATTGGTTGTTCTGACAGAGGCCCCAAAGGAAAGATGCCAGCACATTGAACAAGACGGTCGATTTTTTTATGTCTTGCAATAGCAGAATTCATCAATATTTCCACTGCCTTATAATCACACAGGTCAACGGTGTGCGCTTCAATGTTTGGTGATTCACTGGCTGTCTTTTGCAAACCTTCTTCGTTCATATCCAGTGCAATAACCTGTTTTCCAGCCTTGGCATAACGAAGTGCTGCTAACCTGCCCATGCCGCTTGCTGCTCCTGTTACTACAACTACATTACCTTCAAATGCCATATCCTCTCTCCTTCTTTTTAATTCATTCTTAATTATGAAAATAATTTTTTGATTACACGAAAAATAAAAAATAACACCAATAAAATAAAAGCTAGAGCCGCAACAAAACCCAATTTTAGCTTTAAATTAAAACTAGCCATACTTTCTGATGGTGGAGCCACTTCTCTAAACGTTCCATCCTCATAAACTTCATGAATGCTTCCATCTTCATAACTAGAAATAAAAAGGCGATCCTGTGAATCAAATGCGAGGTTATCTAAACCTGCTGGGTATTCTGCAATCATCTCATGAGAACCATCCTTTATATCTACAAGCACAACACGACCGAGTTTACCGATCAAGGCATACAAGTCGCCTTGGTGATTAAACTTTAAGGCTAAGGGCTTGGCTTCAAAACCTTTAGCGACAATATCGAGCTTACCCGACACTGGATTAATGCGAACAATGGCATTCAATTTAAAGACAGGGCCATACAACATACCATCAGGCCCAAAATCCATGGCATTTATCCAACCCGGTTCAGAAAAAACCTGTTCTACGGAAAAGGATTCCCCTAATGCAATTTTATAAAGACCATCACCAAGAAAATCTCTGCCTACCCAGAGTAAGCCATCATTACCCATGGTGATTGAATTAACGCCCTTACCCAGATTAGCCACTTCGCTAAAACTGCCATCAGGTTTAATCGCTACAACAGTTCCTTGAAATAAATTCGTAACATACACAATACCATTATCATCAATGAAAACATCATCAGGTGATTCCACGCCTTGATATTTATTTAAAATTTTCAGAGTTTCACCTGTAACAGAATCAAGAACGCGAACAGTGCCGTCAAGCAAACTGGCAACATACAAATGATCCTGCGCATCAAAATACATTCCATTGGCGCCCTGAATATTCGCTGCAACAGGTTCTGCTACTGCCTGCACTGCAGCTAGCGTACAAAAAATAGAAAATAGAAACGTTTGAATCTTATTCATCATCTTTTTCCTTCTTAAGATTTAAAAAACAAGCACGTCATCCATACCACCCTCTTCTCGCCACTTTCGTAGCAACTCATGGAAAGCTGGGGCACCATCGTTATAAAGTAAACTCATGGGTGATGGCATACCCTCGTTATTGTAATAACCCGGTGTACATTCCATCTGGAACTGATAAATATCCTTTGCGTTCTTACTGACTTTTTCAGACCAGTCTTTTTCTGCCTGCTTACTGGGCTCAAGCCATTTTGCTTTTTTTTTTAGCTTCTGCAATCATGGCAGCAACATGTTTCGCTTGTTCATCGAGAATATGAGTGAAATTTACTGAAGCCGCACTATGAAAACCAAAAAAGTTAAACAGGTTTGGAAAACTGTGCACACTGAGCCCGTGAAGAGTATTCACACCATTTTCCATCCAGTACTCAAACAATGCTTTACCATCACGACCATAAACAGGTAAACGACCTGAAGTCATACCCGAACGGCCTACTTCAAAACCCGTTGCAAACACAATGCAATCTACTTCGTATGCCTTACCACCAACCACCACGGCATTTTCTGTGATCGCTTCTACACCACCGTAATCTGCAGTATCTACAATGGTCACGTTCGGGCGATTAAAGGTTTCAAGATATTCATCGCTAAAAGTTGGTCGCTTACACATATAGCGATACCAGGGTTTAAGAATTTCAGCCGTGTCGTGGTCCTTTACAATGGCATCAACCCTGTCCCTCAATTCATTCATCACCTTGAAATCAAGTTCTTCTTCAATATATTTCTTTTCTTCCGCAGAACGCTCGTAACCAGGAAAATAGGTTTGCATAAGTTTGGCTTTATCGGTCCATGAATCCTTAACCAGATCCTCTTCAACATCTGCGCCAGATGTTAATGACAGGAAATTATTTCTTCGCCGTTCATGCCAACCGGGCGTGAGCGTTTTCACCCACTCAGGGTCGGTGGGCTGTTGGCCTCTTATATCCACTGTGGAAGGTGTTCTTTGTAAAACATAAAGATGCTTTGCATCCCTACCCAAATGAGGAACCAGTTGAATACCGGTAGAACCTGTACCAATCAGGGCAACGCGTTTATCCGCCAGTTTATCCATACCGCCATTTGCATCACCCCCTGTGTAATCGTAATCCTAACGGCTTAAGTGCAGGGTTTGCCCTTTGAAGGTTTCTATACCGGGAATCCCCGGCAATTTTGGCTTGCTCAGCAAACCCGTTGCTGCTACCACGAAACGGGCACGCATCTTATCGCCACGGTCTGTAGAAACTGTCCACAAACCAGCCGCTTCATCCCATCTAAGTTCTTCTACCTTGGTGTGAAAACAGCTGTCTTTATAAAGGTCGTATTTTTCAGCAATGGCTACGCAG
>JBECKS010000253.1:0-2178 GCA_040235395.1 Pseudomonadales bacterium
CGGTGGAGCCGACGATGCCGGACAGCTGAAAATCGTTGCCACTCGTTTCGAGCGACTGCCCTCCGGCCGGGCCGGTGCTGTCGGACAAGGGGGCAGCCGGTGGCGTGATGACACGCAGCCGGTGCAGGCGCGACAGGCGATGATACAACTCCTCGCGAATCCCAGGGGCCACGTAGCTCATGCCCGCATTGGCGTCACGGTCCACGAACGGCATGATCGACAGTTTGACCAGCCGCCCCGGAGTCGCTGTTTCACTCGCTGCGCCGGGCCTGGGGCCGGCCTGCGGTTCCACGCGGACCAACGCCAGCAAGCCGAGCGCCAACACCGTGGCGGCGGCCACCGACACCAGCCAGAGGTGGCGCCGGTGAACGGGGGCCTGTCCCGTTTCCGGGATGGCCCCGGCTGGTGGTGGGTTGTCGCCTGCGCCCGCATCGGCCGCGGGCTGGAAATCCACCTTCCCCTTCGGGGGCCGCGGCGAACGGGCCATGATGCGGTCGTAAAGCGCGCGCGTCTCCGGCGCGACGTCGATCTCGTATTCGCGCCGCAGCCGGTCGGCGTAGTCACGGTACAGACGCGCCGCCTCCGCACGGTCGCCGAGATCGTCCAGCAGGACCAGCAGGCGCTGGAGACAGCGCTCGTCATTTCCCGAAAGGGCCAGTGAACGCGTTCCGAGGCGAACGGCCCGTTCGTCTTCGCCGACCTCCCGTGCTGCCTCGGCCAATGCCCAGGCGGCCTCCGCGGCCCGATTGCGCAGGCGCCGCCGCTCGCCTTCCAGCCAGTCTTCCCATTCCGCGCCGTCCAGCAGGTACAGGCCCTGCAGCAGGTCGCCGCGGTACAGTTCCAGCATGCGGTGGTGGTCGCCTGATTGCCGCGCTTTGGCGAATTCAACCGTGTCGCAACGGATGAGTTCGCGGTTGACTCCGACCTCGTCCCTGCCGCGCACGATGATCGCTTCTTCTCCGATCTTCTTGCGCAGAAAATACAGCGCCTGGCTGAGCGCGGCCCGGGCCCGCTCCGTGCCCAGTTCTGGCCAGAACAGGCTGAACAGCTCCTCGCGACCGTAAAGGCTGCGTTGCGGGTTCGATGCCAGGAAGGCCAGAAGCGCCAGGCGCTTGGGCTGCGCCAACACCTCCTGCAGCGCAATGCCGCTCCCGTTCTCCAGCGTCACGCCGCCGAGGATCTTGAGACTGATCATCGCTACCTCCTGCCTTGCAATGAAGCATTGCCCGCCCGGTGAGGGGCAGGTCAGGGCGCTGTGAGGCCGGTGCGCGATAGTGACGCAGAGCATCGGGATTCGTCGCAGGATCGCTGGATGCTCGTCGGCGGCGGTCACAAACCCGGATTGCAGGACAGTCCGAAATAGGTGTCGTTAGTACAACTATACACCGCGTGACCGCCGCCGGCTTGACCAACAGGACCGTAACGGTCCGGGGAGGGTTTGATGCGTAACGTGAAGTCGACGATTTTCCTGGCCGGCCTGATGCTGTCGGCCGGGGCGCAGGGGCGCTGCCTCACGGGACCTGTCGAGGGCCTCGAGGCAGCGCCGGAGACGGGTCCGGGCGGCCAGGCGGAACTCTGTTTCGAGAATGGCCGCCTGCAGGCGAAAATCCAGTCCGAGGGCCTTGCCTGGCGGCATGTGTATTCGGCGTGGTGGGTCTACTTCGAAGAGCCGTCGGCTTGTCTCGAGCCGTATGCCTGCGGCCCGCGTGACCTGGTGGAACCGCAAGGTGGAACACGGCAAATGCATCCCGACGGAAGCTACGAGGGCGGTGATCTCCCCCGCGGGGTGATCGGGCGCATGGCATCCGGACTGGGGCTCCCATCCGGAAGGCTCGCGCTTTCCGGAGAGTTGCGACGCTTCTGGCCAGGACTGGATTCGGAACTGTGGCTGCTGCTGATGTCACACGGTCCCGCCCAGGATTCGAATGCCTCTCGGCTGGCACGCCAGTTGCTGACGCCGGAAATGCCCCAACTTGGTGTGCCCATGGCCGGGCGGCGAGAGGACGGCTGGCGAAGCACCTGGCTGGGCGTGGCGACGTTCCACGCGGCGGACCTGCTGGAGGAAGGAGGTGAGCCATGAGGCGCCGATCAGTCCATCGTTCGACCTCCCGCGGCATGCCGCTGTTTTTCCTCGTGGTGTCAGCCTGTCTCACCCTTGAGCCTTCGAACGCTCTGGCC
>JBECKS010000058.1:0-37820 GCA_040235395.1 Pseudomonadales bacterium
ACAAGCACCGTCCTTGAACCACTCAGGCGCTTATCCATTTCCCTGTCACCAGTATCCACAAACAGGTTTTGATTCGCGATAGCAGAAAGCTTTGCTTCTGTCGCCAACACCACCAAGGCAGTTTGCCCCCAACGATCCAGCACCTTAGTCATGACACCAGGACTTATAGGCTGACTACCTCTACCAAGCACACACCCCTGACCACCAATTACAGAAACGATGATGTAACAGGGATGATGCTCGTTGTATTCATCAAGTATCTGAAGCAGGCTTTTTTCGCTGACATCTTTTGCCACCAGCTGATGCCCAAGAAAAACATCTACGCCAAGCAGGCTTGCCTCATCGCCCCACTGTCTTTTGAAGGCTTGTGTTGTATGACCAGCACCTGCAATTAGCAAAGGCTCAGCATCCTCAATGGCACCGAACATCTCCACGAGATAGGCTGCAATTTCTTCATGCACAAGTTGTTCACTCTCCATTTCTGATTGAGAAAACTGCCCACTGCCTTGCTTACTGGCTTGCAGGCTCAGCAACTCATCCTGTTCCACAGGCACCATTAAATCTGAAAAATATCGGGAAGCCACCTTCCCCGAGCGCAAAGCCTCTTCATCAATATCCCTTACTTCTCTTGCAGCAATACCAACACCAGAAGTTTTAAGGAAGTTTATTAACAACTCAGCACTGGCCTCTGGATTCCGTCCATAAACAGCTGATTGAATCTTTACACCACAAGGAATACCAAGACACACTTGTCTACTGTTTTCTCCAATACCCACAGTAATATCCCTGGCTGTACCATCGCCTCCCGCAAACACCAGAATATCAACACCGACAGACGCTATCTGCTGAGCTGCCTGTTGCGTATCCTTTGCACTACTTAATGGCATTCCACTGGTGGCCTCATATTGCCAGTTGTTTTGCCAGTCACGATTTAGCACTTCAAAATCAAAGCCAGCCCGCTCAAGAAAATGTTCTCCCATATAGGAAGGAAAAGTTAGAAAACTCAACTCATCTTGATAGGGCTGTAAACAATCCAGAAATCGTGTAACTCGCTTTGAGCAGTTTAGATTCAAACCTTCATCAATCGCCAGCTGTCTTATTTCATCGCCATCACTACCTTTCAAGGCTAACTCACCCCCTATGCCAGCCCAGGGATTCACAATAAGCGCGACCCGCGTAACAATTTTATTCACAGGAAAACCCTAGCGCACTCAAGGTAGAACATGCCTTTCCCACTTTACTTTTGTTCACCCGAAAATGCTTCCATTCATGCCTGTGTGTGTAATTCTTCCGCAATGAATCAAAACCCATAGCAAGCTCATTACCTGTGTAACTCTTGAGCGCCCTACTGTCGTTTTCAGGGTTATAGGCAGCAAGTATGCAAGACAAGACATCGCTTTCAAGGATATCAATCAATTCAGATTTTTTTTCTTCAGCAGGTCGGTATCGCAATGAGTCATCCTGAATAGAAAGAAACTTAAACAGATGTTCAACTAAATGCTGCGTGGCATTTCGTTTTGCATCCAATGAATATCCAGCAATATGCGGTGTTGCCAAGGTTGCGTTCTGTAGCAAAGGTAAAGAAATATCAGGTTCGTTCTGCCAGACATCTACTACACACTTAAGATCTTTTTCTTTTATGGCAGCAAGGAGCGCGTGTTCGTCACAGATTTCTCCGCGTGCAGCATTGATAAGCATGCTTCCTGATTTCAATGAGTTAAAAAAATCTGAATTCATCATGCGATGCGTTGGAAATTCACCCGACTGGGTATAAGGCACATGAAAGCTCAACACATCACAACCAAGCATTTGTTCCCAGGAAGCAAATTCAAAATCATTTACCTGTAAAGCAAGAAGAGGATCATAAACCCGACAACGCGCACCCAGCGCATTCAGTTTTACCACCAGAGCCTTGCCAACATTGCCATAACCAACAATACCAATTTCCTTAGCAAAGTAATTTTCAGCTGTATGTTGAGAGATATACGCGATGCAGGCCACCACATACTCAGCGACCGCATTAGCATTTGCACCAAAAGCAGAACAGAAATATACACCCTCACTTGCAAGAAAATCCTGATCAATGTGCTCAAGACCTGTTGTGGCACTGCCTACAAATCGTACAGCACTCTGTTTCAATAAGGTTTCATCCACTCTTGTGACGGATCTCACCAGAAGCACATCAGCCTCTTTAAGATGACTGATTGTGATACTTCGCCCAGCGAGTGTCTTTAGTGAATAGTTCAGCCCTTCCACAGCATCGAGAAATTCCCTTAGGCCAATGATGTTTTCATCAGCGACTATATGAATTGCTTTCATCAAAATCCGATTCCTGACTGATTACGTTTAAGACACATGAAGCGCTTCAAACGCATTCTCGATGGCTTGCCTATTCCTGCCTTTGATTCCGTAACGAGATAAAGCCGACTTGATTTTTCTTGGATTCACACCATTCCAGTTAAGCTCAGCGTATGAACCCGCGGGTTTCAAACCGCAGTGAATTTCTGCCAACTGACGTGAAACAAGAGCGAGGTCGCGATTATCACTCAAACTCTGATGGATGGAAGAGGCGCCACGAATGGGAAGTGAAGGAACTGTTTCAAGCTGTTGATAAATCTCTTCCACACCACCTAATGCATTAATCAAAAAAGTAGCCGCTTTTGCACCAATACCCTTCACACCAGGGATGTCATCAACAGGATCACCCACTAGAGCAAGATAGTCAGCAAACAATTCCGTAGGAACCGAAAACCGTTCTTCAAATGCCTGCTTATTCCATTGGGTATCATCAGCAAAATCCCAGAGCACGTCATTAACCCTGAGTAACTGGCCCAAATCCTTGTCCCTGCTAACGATAACCACACCCTCAATTCTTGATCGAAATTGCTTCAGCAAACTGCCAATCAGGTCATCAGCCTCATATCGTTTGCTTGAGTAACAAGGGATATCCAGCGCTTCCGTGAGACGCCGACAAAGCTTTAATTGATAGGCCAGATTTTCATCGGGTAAACCTCTGCTTGATTTATAGTCTGGATATATCCTGTTTCTAAAACAGCTTTCCAAACTTTCATCAAAGGCAAATGCCAGCTTTTCTGGCTGGGCATGCTTGAGAAATTTTGCCATGAATAGAGCGTAACCATAAACAGCATTTACCGAGTTTCCCTGTTCATCAACAATGGAATCAGGCATGGAAAACCAGGAACGGAATATGTAAATAGAAGCATCAACTAAATACAGCTTTTTTCTAGCCAAGGTACTTTTCAAACCCCCAAAATCTGGAAACTTGTGATGGTAGTGAAAAGCGACTTTTAGTAAAAGTAAGCATGCGAACTTGTTTAACTTTTAATCAAACCAAGATGCTTTGAATTACGTTGCAAATCAGCAGCTTAATGACATGACTTGTGTCCTTATCTGAGAAAGTTTAGGATTGACGCTGCTTTGTTTCTGGAGCAAAAATAATAACTATTATTAACTTTAAGTACTGCTTTTAAGTTGCTGTTTTTTAAGCAATTTATTTCCTTATCTGAACTCAAGTTAATTTATCGAATTTTATTGCATCACAGGTGGGCAATGCTGTTCCTGTTTAAAACAACAATTTCGCCTAGTCTTGCCTCCATTAAGCAACGCTCTGGAGTGCTTGTCGTTTTCAAAACGCTAGCAAGCATAAAGCGATTTCCCCTCTTTTTCCTCATCATCATTCCTTGCCTTATTTTAAATCCCAACAGTGCCACTGCGGCTGAAAATGCCTTTGGCAGTACCCGGATTCTAGAACCTCGTCTGAAGAAGCAGATTGAGGAGGAAGAAAAACAGGAAAGGGAAAGGCTGAGACGGGAACTGGAAGAAAAAAGGAAAGCACAAGGGGAAGCCAGAAAAGCCTATTATTACGGCGAAAGGGAAAAAGAAAAATCACAGGAAGAACTTGAGTACGAAGAGAACAAGGAATACATGAGCTACTGGCAACGTTTCAAACACTCTTTTCAGTACGCTGAAAACTTTCAGGATGTGTTTGACATCTCGCTCAAGAAAACCACCTACGCACCTGCAGAAGTGACAAGTGCCTTCCTGAACATACGCAGTGGGCCAGGTAGAAATTATCCAATCATTTACGTTGCTGAACGCGAAGAATATGTAGATTTCACAGCTATCAGAACAGAGTGGTATCAGTTCAGGACAGCCGATGGTCATTTTGGCTGGGCTTACATGGATGACCTACCCGACACATTGGAATTTGAATATGAGAATCAGGGCTTTGCTGATGAAGCGAAAGCCATTGTCTCTAAAGGTAGTCCTTTAGATATGGGATTTTCAGCTGGCATCATGGCTGATGACCCGTCAATTAACATCTTCATCAAAGTTAGAAATAGCCATTTTGTTTCCACCGAGTTTGAACTAGGTACAAGTAGAAGCACAGAAATCCAGAATGATTTCATGTCCCTGAATATCCTTGCTCACCCATTTAGCGAATTCACCTACCGCCCTCACTTTCTCGTGGGTATCGGCAGAATGGCAAGCGACTATCAGTTTGATGCCAATCCACCACAATCTGAAACCAATTTCTACACCAAGGCAGGTTTAGGTCTTATCAAGGACATGGGGCCCAGAATGAGATTGAGAGCAGATTTTGCCCAATACGCTGTTGAAACAAATGAACCCAAAATCAATCACTTCACCCAGCTAAGCGTCGGCACCTCTTTTGTATGGGGAACATCAACAGACCAAATCCTGAATCGGAGTATTGGGGAACGCGTTAGCATCACTGACCTTGAAGCAACCCTGTTTACAGGCAGTGTAAACATCAGTGATGGCGCATCGGTTTCTACTAAGGGTATCAGAGCAAGCTATCATGTTTCAGAAGATTACTTCTACGAAGTTAGCTTTGCTGCAGGTAACCATGACTATTCACAATTAAGTGCTGCTATTGCCAAAAACCTACTTACCTCTGAATACATTCTTTCATGGCGCGGCAAGAAAAATTTCTGGCCTACCCAGTTCTTTGGTCTGGCAGGAACAGGGCTTCAGTTTATAGACGATGATGAGCAGGTTTCTCTTGTTGTTGGCGCAGGCTTCAGGATTAACCCACTAAGACGCCTGGCAATTCGCTTTGATGGTCGTGAACACATAGTGCATCAACAGGTATTCCAAGGCACTCAATCGAGAAAATATGCCAGAAACCCTGAACTGAGCTTTGGACTAAGTTACTTTTTCTAAATGATGAATATGAATAATCGCAAACAATGGTTAGCAGATTCCTTCAGTGTAAAACAACTGTTTTGCATCGCGAGCCTTTGCGTCCTACTTTTTCATTCGAGTCTTTACGCAGCAGCTGAAGAAAATACACAAGCGGCAAGGTCTGGCAAATTAAGCATTGGTTCTCAAGCTTATGATTTCACCCTGAAATCCTATCAAGGTGAAAATATTCGCCTGTTTGAACAGCGCGGCAATATTGTTCTGCTTCTCTTCTGGGCACCTTGGTCTGGATCATCAATACGTTTGCTAGACCAGTTTGAAGCTCTACAAAACAAATACGGGGAAGATGGATTTAAAGTGATATCTATCAGCATTGAGCCCAACAAATCCATGAACCTGCTCAGGAAACTAGAACCTCAACATTTCAGCCTTCTGGATACCGACACCTTGGTTAGCAGGCAATACAACATCAGCGCGATACCAAGTCTTTACCTTGTTAACCGTAGTGGCGATGTGGTGGTAGCTCTGGAAGGTTTTGACCCACGTTATATTGAAGTTGTTGAAAGCAAGATTATCAAACTTCTGGACTTGGAAAATTAGGGCCGCAACAAAATCATGCTAAAAAATAAATTAACAGCAAAAATGAAAAGCGTACTGATTAAACTTTCAATCAGCATATTGCTTGTGTCTGCCTTAAGCGATTGCTCAAGCACCCGAGACAGAATTTCCCAACTGAGGGATAAAACACAGTCCAGCATTTATAACGCCAGAGATTATAGAAACAGTTATTTAAGAACCGATAGAAATCTTCTGAATCAGGACTCACAACTGAAATATCGCTCAGAACTCGATAACAGCCCTTTTGGTCAACAAACATGGAGCCGCAACTGTGACTGCCATTAAGACCTTAAAAATCAGCAGCATTGTCTGCCTGCTGTTTGCAAGCTCTTTAGCTTTCCCAGCTACGCTTGCCCACCAGGGTTTTGCCATTAGCTCCAGTAATTATGACGACGGTGATAACACCTTTTCAGGAACGGCTGTTTATCTCAGAAAAACACTTTCTGAAGATACCTTATCCTTAAAACTGAAGGGAGAATCCATTGGCATTACAGAGGATGCACCAAGAAACCCAATAATAGGTGCTCTTCCCTATGCAGAAACCGAAAACAGCCTGGCCCTTGGTCTTGACTACATTTATTACGACTCAAGCATCACACTTTCAACCAATTACGGCACCGTTGAAACGTCTTCCATGTCAGGCATTTCTCTGGATGTCACTCAGGAATACAACAATGGCGCCAACTACCTTGTCTTAGGCTTTGGTAATGGCTGGGAAGACGACAGTGAACTCGGTATGCACAACCAAACGAGGCATCTCAGACTCGGAAGCAAGTTTGGACTCAGACCATTCTGGACACTGTTCACTAGCGCGGAATTTTCTTCTGCTGATGGTGACCTCGAGAATTTTCGAGCAGCACGACGCTATAGCATGCCAGACAGAACATCCTTGCCTGATAGCCGTACTGACCGAGTAATACGTATTAATAATATCTTCGATCGCGGAAAAAGACGTTACCTGAATATAGATATCACTTTTTTCAAGAATAACTGGGCACAATCAGGTAAAAGCGTTGAACTTTCTTTCCAGAAGCTTCGTACAGAACGCTTTTCGCTTACCACCCATTTGAGAATGTCAAACAAATCCGAAAGTGCATATTATCTGGACGTTATCACAGCAACACTTGAACCCTATTACAGCGATCACCAGACACACGCGAGTCAGGATCTCAAGGAAATAGGCCTTATAGGAGAATGGCGATTCAAACCTAGAGAAGGAAAACGCTTTAACAATTTCAAATTCACAGGAGGCGCCACCTTCAGCGAAATTGAATATGGCACCGCAGACAAGGTTTCCAATAGCGGCACTCTCCTTTACATCAACTTTGCAGGTGACTTCTGATTCTCATGAAAATCATGAAAGAACAACTAATGATGCGTAAGTTCCTGGAAGCTGCAAAGGGGCTGGGGCTTTGTCTCGCCTTGAACTTTGTATTTATAACGCCTTCATCAGCTGATGTGCTGCTCGATATAGATGGCTCTGCCAATAAGGTAATCAATCCTCAAATCAGGCAAAGGGAATTCAAAAAGGCAGCCATTGATAAAGAAAGATTTGAGGTACTGGTTTACACGGGCTTATACAGTTACGAACACTTTGATAGTCGACCAATACTTGGCTTGAAAGGTAGCTACCATTTCAAAAACAAATTCTTTTTAGATCTGGATTACGGAGCAAGCAAGTTAAGTGGTGAGGTAGGCGCAATCAGTATTCAGGAAACCTTGAACAGATATGATATTGGTCTTGGATACAATCTTATTCAAGGTAGAGCCTATCGTGAAAATGGGCTTGCTTATTCAAATGAACTTTTTCTTAAACTCTCCAAAGGCAAAATCGATGCTGGCGAGGAGAATGACTACACAAGCTTCGGTATGGGGGTGAGGTTACTACACCCTAACGATCGCTTCTGTTTTCAAACTGGTTTTAATAAAGACTCCGTTGACGCACAAGCAGGCGGAGTTCTAGAGGAATCCCATAATCTACATTTCTATATGGGCGTTGGTATGTACTTTTAAGCTAAACGATGTGAAGCACAACAACATCAGGAAACAATCATGAAAAGAAAACAAACACAGAAAAAAACAAGCTTACTCATATTAACCTTGATTGCCGGCGGCATGCTGTTCTGTGCTCAACTGTTTGCGGCCAATGTCTTTGATGAAGAGGAAACTAAAACGCCATCTCTAGATGAACGCATCAAGATGCTTGAAGCTGATATTAATGTATCGACAAAAAAACTTGATCAACAGGAGTCGAACAATCAGGTTCAGGAAAGGCAAGAACGCTTTAAGAATTCAATCTCAGGACAGCTTGATGCCAGCACACTAGAAGGCGAAGTTCAGGAACTGAAAAATGAAATCATTGAGCTGAACAAAGAACTTGCCATTCTCGAAGAGGACATTCTCACACCAGTCAGCTCACAAACAGCTTTGTTTCTTTCAATCGATAAGGGTAGCTTCTTTAACCTTGACGGATTAAAGGTGGAAATCGATGGAAAAGTTGTTGGCCATCATCTCTACACCAAGAATGAGATAGCCGCTCTCAAGAAAGGCGCCATCCAGAGAGTACTTACCGAAAACCTTGCGCCCGGCGATCATGAAATTGTGATTATTCTCAGTGGTTATTCCATTGACGGTAGAGATGTAAAACAAGCCGCCGACTACAAGTTCTACAAACCTAATTCCAAGAAATATATCGAACTTGCAATTGTTGATGACATTGAAAAACAGAAAGCACAATTCAAATTCAAGGAATGGCAATAAGCCCTATTTAAAAGCATTCGTGGATCAGGTTTGAAAATGCAAGTATTGAACAGCAAGAAATCAGAAAGCACAAAAGGTAGTTTATCCTGCCTGGCTTTCTGTGCAGCAATGCTTTCAAGTTCACTGCTTTTTGCAGCAGATATCTATGCCCCAATCAAAAAATACGAACCCATTGAAAATCCACAACCTATTATCACGGAGTCTCAGGAACAAACCAAAGCGGAAAACGCAACACTTGAAAATATTCAAGACAAGGAACCTGCTGCGCTAATTGAAGACACTTCAATGCCGGAATTCAGGGATTATTCAAGCCAGGTCGACAAGAAACATAAAGTTAATGATATTGCCTATGGCGAGATTCTTTTTGATTATTTTAATAATGATTTCGAAAGCGCAATTGTAAAAACCCGTACAGCACAACAGAAAAATTCCCTTAGGCATAATAGTGTTCATACAGAACTACTACTTGCTCAACTTTACATTCTAGAAGGTCTGCCCGCTCAAGCTGAAAAAACCTTGATTGCCATTAGCAAAAATCGGGTCAGCGACCACACCAGAAATCTCGCCTTGTACCAATTAGTGAGGATCTATACTTATCAAGGAAAACTTCAAGAAGCTCAACACCTTCTTGAAACCCAGTTCAGTAACCTTAATGAGCTTAATGACTTAGAAAGAAAAATATTGCTCGCTAACATCTATACCAAGCAAAAAAATGCCGAAGGTGTGAAACAGATTCTGGCAGAAGTCGACCCTGCCATTACACGTAATGCCTATATGAAATATAACTTTGCAGCTGATAACCTGAACATCGCGAGCGACGATCTTGCACTACCAGTGTTGCAAGAACTTGGACAAGGCGTGCATGAAGACCTTGAGTCGAGAAGCATAAAGGATTTTGCGAATCTCACTTTAGGCGTTTACCACCTGAAACACGAAGAACTTGAAGAGGCAAAAACCTATTTCAAGGCTGTGGGCTATATTGGGCCACATTCAACCGCCGCTCTTTATTACATTTCGTGGATTGAACTGAAAGAAGATAATTTAAAAGCTGCTTTTGCCTACCTCGTTGATTTGTCCCAGCGCAATCCTACCGACCCCTATGTAGGTAAAAGCTTTCTACTGAGACCTTATGCGCTTGAAAAAATTGGCTCTACACATCTAGCTTTAAGTGGTTATTTAAAAGCCTATGAAATTTATGATCGCCTTATCAATGATGTGGATACAACCATTAACATTATCAATTCAGATGTCTGGCTTGAAAAACTGTCACCGCCTTCGCTAGAGTCAATTTCCATGTATGAAAAAATTCCTCCAAAGCCAGGCTGGATTGACACACAAACAAATGAAGCTAATTTTCTAATCGATCTTTACGCCAGTGATTCTTTTGCTGTTATGTATCAGAACTTCTGGGAACTTGAATTGCTTAACAGGGACCTAAAAGATAAAAATCAGAAGTTTGCCGTTTTGCAATTACAGAAAGAGACACATGACACAAAATTTTCTGAATTAGCCCCTGAAGCAAAAGCTCTTTTGAGTAGCAGACGTATCCAACTGATTGAAAACAGACTACAACAGATTAATCAGCAAATTACAGATATTGCCATCGACAATGATTTTCTCGCTGCACCTACGCCTGAACAAGCAAGCCGACTCAACAAAATAGCTTATCTCCATTCAATTCTAGATAAAGAACCGGCTGATCAGTATCTAGTTCAAAGGCGTTACCTTCACTACCTGGAAGGCGTTAACGCCTGGAACATGAGCCAGAACTCTTTCGAAAGGCAATGGAAAATCAAGAAACAATATAAAGAACTTAAAGACTTGCTTGATGAGACTGAAACACACAAACAAAGAATTCAACTTGGTATCGATAATATTGATTACTATCAAACCATCATGCCACGACTCAACAGACTCTCACTTGAACTTGAGATTCGCATCAAACAAACAGAATTACTTTCTCTAAAGATACAGAAGCAAATGAGACAGGAGGCGCTAGCTGCCCTTGAAGAAAGAAAGAAAGAATATAAAACCTTGAAGGTTCGTTCGAGATTATCTGCCGCACGACTTCAGGATAGTGTAGTCACTGGAGGTAAGAGATAATGGTGACTATGAATAAAAAATTCGTTGCATTAACTCTGTTATCAAGCTGTTTGCTCGCTTCTTTCTCTGGTTGTGAAGCACTCTTCGGCACCTATTCTGGAAACAAGAAAGAAGAAGCACGCGAACTGATTACTATTGGTGATGTTGCAATCAATCCACCTGATGTCAGACAGGTCAAAATAAAGAATATTCAGGCTCAGGATGCTATTGACAGTTATAAGGCAGTGTTAACTGAAACTGATGAAGCAGACATTAAAAATGAAGCCGTTCGCCGAATCGCAGATTTAAGCTTAATAGCAACGGAAGATCGTATTTCTGAGCAGGCTGAGCTAACTGAACGCATTGATAAACTAACCCTCGAATCCCAAAAAATCAGCGAACTTGCACCAACTGATCGTCAGGCGACCCAGCAAAAACGAGAGCTTACCCTCAAGAACAATGCAGATGATATCGCAAAAGCTGAAGCCAAGATTGTTGAGCTCGATGAAGAGAACAGAAACTCCTACGTGAATGCCATTGATATCTATGAAGATATTCTCAAGGAGCAACCAAACGCTGAAAATAATGACATTATCCTGTATCAACTTGCTGCAGCCTATGACGCAACTGGCGAACAAAACAAAGTAGCCAGAACCCTTGATCGATTAGTTACTAATTTCCCTGAAAGTGAATTCAGAACAGAAGCAGAATTCAGACGCGGTGAAATCTATTTTTCAATAGGTGATTACATTACGTCGGGTGAAGCCTACGAATATGCCATGAACTCAGAAACTGACAAACGCTTTTCTCAACATAGTCTTTACAAGCATGGTTGGAGTCAATTCAAGATTAATGAATATCAACTTGCCATTGATGATTTCGTTAAGCTCAGGGATCAACTAGAAGAAAAAGCCATAGAAGCTAAAAAATACCGTCGTAAATATGACCCAACTTCTGATGAAAAAATCATCAAGGATACTGAACGTGTTATTGCCTTGTCTTTCTCACACTTAAGCGGTCCAGAAGAATTAAATAAATACTTTGAACAACATGGTGGAAAAAGCTACGAGCTTGCAATTTATAAACAGTTACATCAAAACTACATCAATCAGGAACGCTACAGAGATGCAGCAAAAACCTATGATATCTTTTTACAAACCTACCCTACTCATAAAGAAGCACCACAAATGCAAAGTGAGATCTTGCAGGCCTATAAAGATGGCGGATTCCCAAGTCTTGTATTGCCAGGAAAAATTGATTACGTAAAACGCTTCGGTATCTACAGTGAGTATTGGAAAAAATACGTAGCTGAAGATTCTCCTGATCGAACCTTCACACCTGAAGAGCGGGAAGCTTTGCTTGTTGAAGTGAAAAAACATCTTGCTGATGTTTCCAAGCATTATCATTCAATCGCTCAAAAGAGTAAGAAAAAAAGCGATTATCAGGTTGCTGCAACCTGGTATACAGAGTATCTGGATACATTTAGCAACAAGGATGGCATAGATACGGCTGAAACTCTGGAAATCAGAAAACTGCTAGCTGAAAGTCTGTACGAAAGTGAGCAGTATGAACTTGCCGTTGTTGAATTCGAAAAGATGGCGCGTGCTTCAGGGGATAATAAAGAAGCAGGTGCAAATGCCAGCTACTTCGCCCTGCTCTCCTATCAAAAAATGCTCACCGCATACAAAGGCGAAGAAGAAGGAAAGAATCAGTTAATTGCCAAAAAAGTTGAAAGCAGCAAATACTTTATTGAGCACTACCGTGAAGATGAACGCATGCCAGGCGTCTTGGGCAATATCATTAGAGACCAGTTAACCATCAAGGATTATGAAGGTGCTGTTGCTAATAGCCGTGTTCTTGTTTCTCTCGACCCACCCGCATCACTCAGCATGCAACGAACAGCATGGGTAACCATTGCTAACGCAGAATTCGATGGCAAGGATTATGCTAATGCCGAAAAATCTTATCAGAAAGTCCTGACCTTTGAAGGCTTCACTAAAGAACAAAGAATTACTTACACAAAACAAGTAGCAAACTCGATTTACAAAAATGCTGAAAGCATGAAAGAAAAAGGCGAACTGGTCCCAGCAGCTGAAGAATTCCTGAGATTGGGTCAGGTTGTTCCAGCTTCAACCATTCGCCCACAGGCGCATTTCGATGCTGCTAATCTCTATCTTGAAGCAAAAGAGTGGCAAAAAGGTATCGATACCCTACTCTTGTTCAAGCGCCTGTATCCAAACCATAAACTCATCGACACCTTCCCGGATAAAATGGCTGTGGCTTACAAGAATACCGACCAATATGACAAGGCCGCAGATCAATATGAAATCATCTATAAGCGTTATGAAAAATCCGATAAGGAACTGGCGAGACAGACTTTATGGGAAGCTGCAATGTTGCGTGAACAAGCCAAGAATGACCAAGGTGCACGTGATTTATTCCGCGACTACGCCAACGCCTATCGCTCTCCACTTGAACAGAATGTTGAAGCCCAGTATCGATTGGTGCAGTTATATGAGAAAGATAATCACGAATACCGTGTAAATTTCTGGAAGGATAAAATTATCAAAACTCATGCTAGCGCAGGCAACGAAAATACCCCTCGTATCACTTTCCTTGCTGCACAAATGAAATTTGAAAATTCAGAGGTAGATTTCAATCGTTACACTAAAATCAAAATCACCCAGCCGCTTAAGAAAAGTCTAGAAAAGAAAAAAGAGCAAATGAACGTGGTGCTGGAAAAATATCAGGACATCGCCAACATGGGCTCTGCTGAGTGGACCACTGCAGCAAACTATCGTATTGCGAAGGTTTACCAGACATTAGGGACAGATCTAATAGCCAGTGAAAGACCAAAAGGTCTGGATGCTGATCAATTAATGCAATATGACATCTTGATTGAAGAACAGGCCTATCCTTTTGAAGATGAAGCCATTGAGGTCTACATTCACAACGCAAATCTCGTCAAAGACAACGTTTATGACCAATGGGTAAAAGAAAGTTTTAAAGAACTGGCAAAACTCCTCCCCGGACGTTATGCAAAACATGAAAAACGAAGCGATTATGTCGAATCAATTTACTAGACAAGCAAGCAGCGTAAATTTCAGCGGTTTTTCCAAAGCCGTTGCTTTGTTATTCGCCATTTTCCTTGTGCTTTCCTGTACATCAAACATGCCTGGAAGCCAGCCTGGAACCTCCGACAGTGTTAGCGATCGTTTAGCTCGCATAAAAGCAACAGGCTCAAGTAAAATTGAAGAGCAAGAAGAAACGGTAACAAGCGAGGAAACACCTGCTGAAGGCTCTGAACAACAAACGGCAAGCGAAGCTAATGAGCCGGAGCAGACTACTGAAGAGCCATCTGAAGAAGCAACTGAAACTGAATCTAGTGAAATAGAACAAACTGATGCTGAAGAAACTCAGGAAGCAACTCAGGAAGAAAGCCAGGAAGAAAGCCAGGCTATCTTCACCAAAGTGGAACCCCCCACCACAACCACAAGCAACTACACTTTGCCGCCAGCAATTCAACGTGTGAGGCCTCTTCCTGAAGTTGATCGCCAAACCCGAAGTGATTACAAATCTGCGCTGAAAATACTCGATGACGCCATAGAAAGTAAAAATTTTGATGAGGCACTTGCAGCATTCGAACAACTTGAGCAACAACATCCTGAATTATCTGGCCCCAGAACCAACATCGGAATGATTTACATGCATCAGGAAAAATTTGCTGATGCTGAAACGGCTTTCAAGAAAGCATTAGAAATCAATAATGAAAATGAACACGCCTGGTTCAACCTTGGCTTATGTTATAGAGAGCTTGGAAAATTCCCTGAGGCCAAAGACAGCTATCAGAAAGCTATTGCCCTTAATCCCAGATATGCAGAAGCACACTACAACCTAGGCGTTCTGGCGGAACTCTATTTGCAAGACCTTGAACTGGCGATTCAATCCTTTGAATATTATCGCTTGGCCAGCAGGAAAAAAGACCAGGAAGTCGATACCTGGATCACTGACCTTAACAACCGCCTTAATGCAGAAAAAAATGCCCAGATACAGACTCAAGCAGCTGAGCAAACACCAGCGGAACAGACGCAAGGTGAAGAAGAACAGCAAAACGATGTCGAAAGCACAGATGCATCTGCAGGCGCTGATGAAACGACAGAAGCAGCAAATGAAGAAAATGTAGTAACAGATTCAACGGAAGCTAACAATTCAGAAGAGAGTGTCGTTTCTGAAGAAAATAACGTTTCTGAAACGACAGAAACAGCAAATGAAGAAAACGAAGTGACAGACTCAACAGAAACTAATGTTTCAGAAGAGGGTAAGGTTTCTGAAGAAACTGGCACTTCTGAAGCAAACAATGAGTCTGGTGAACAAGTGAACGAGTCTCCACAGAATGATGAAAATCAGGCAGAAGTAAATGAGACGACTGAACAGAACTCTTCTGAAGCGGAAGCCAATAGTGAACAAGAACCAACTACTGTAGAGCAAGCACAATGAGAAAAACGACAAGCACTCTTATCGCTTTAACGCTGTTGGCAACTTCCAGCTGGCTAGCAGCGGAAACAAATAGCATAACCATTCGTGGTGACAAGGAATCGCCAACGGTCCTTTACTTCGTTCCCTGGAGAAATACACCCCAGTCACCGGGGAATACCGACTTTGACCTTGAATTAGACTTTAACTTCATGCCCATTTCCAGAAGTGAAGTCATACGGGAAGTACGATATTTCAAAGAGCTTGGTTACGACAAAACAGCCAAACCAAGACGGTAAACAGTACAAAAATTCAAGACTCACAAACTAGCAAAAAGTACTACAAAAACCCCGAATTAATCTCAAATTTAAAGCTTTTGTCCCTTGCCTCTCAGCCTCAAGAATACTATTCTAGAGCGCTTGTCGGAGCCATCCGTCAGGAAAAATTGCTTACGATAACTATAAAACAAGCAACCGAATTTATATCACCCAAGAGTGTCCGAAAAACTACTGAGTAATGGTATCGCTCAGCATAGTTGAGGCATTTCAATTAAACATAAGCGAAAGGCAGTAGGAGAAAACCCATGGCCAATGAAGCCGGAACTTTAGAAACTTCACTAGAAACAACCGAAACTACCTTGGATTCATCTCTCGAAACGGTTGCAGATCCCGCAGCCTTGGATACGGCATTAAATGCCACACAATCTGCAGGTGATCTCAATCCACTCCAAATCGCCGTTAACTTTATTCAGGACGGTGGTGGTTTCATGTACATCATCCTGATTGTTCTAGTGATTGGTCTAGGTTTTGTTGTTGAACGCTGGATTTACCTAAGCCGCATGAAGTCCAAAAACCAGAAAACCTGGAATGAACTCTTCCCGGTACTTTCACAAGGAAAATTCAAACAGGCTTTGGAAGTTGCTAAGAATACTGATAGCGCTGTTGCCAGAATGGTTGTTTACGGTTTGTCCAGAAGCGCTTACTCGAGAAGAACTGAAGATATCGAATTAGCAATGGAAGAAGGCTTGATGGAAATCGTACCGCGCCTTGAAGCAAGAACACCGTATATTGCAACCTTTGCAAACATTGCCACCCTGCTAGGACTACTCGGAACCATTATGGGTCTTATTCAGGCGTTTACCGCGGTTGCCAATGCCGACCCAGCTGAAAAAGCTGACTTACTTTCTGCCAGTATTTCGGTAGCAATGAACACCACTGCTTTCGGTTTGATTTCAGCAATTCCAATGCTTGTAGCTTTTGCTTTCCTACAAGCAAAAACAGCAGAGATTGTTGATAGCCTTGAGATGGTCTCTGTTAAATTTCTGAATATTTTCAGACAAGCACAAGCTAACGCTGATCAAAAGAAAGATTCTGCCGCTTAAGTAAATACTAGCTGCTTGAACGCACCTTGTTATTTACCTTAGTAGAACTCAATAGGAGTCATTATGAGAGGCAGAAGTAGACGTAAAGAAGTAGATACGGAACTTAACATCACATCATTTCTTAATTTGATGGTTGTTTTGATTCCTTTTCTACTTATGTCTGCGGCATTTACCCAGCTGTCAGTGCTTGACCTGAATTTACCAACCGCCGCACAACCAAACCCAGAAGACAAGAAGAAAGAGCCAAAGCCAGCTTTCGAGGTAACGGTAACCAAGCATTATCTGGTGCTCGGAAATCGTAACCAAACTAAAGTTTTGCCAGCCGGTGTTCTAAAAGTCATTGAAAATACCGATAAAGGCCAGGATTTTGCTAGTCTTCATGAAACGCTAAGTCGCGTTAAAGAGAGCTTCCAGGATATAGAAGATATAACCATTCTTCTTGAGGAAGAGACACCCTATAACCAGTTAATCCAGACGATGGATACGGTAAGGGTGGAAACTGATGAAGAAGGAAACGAATATCCACTGTTTCCAAACATTGCAATCGGTGACGCACCTGCCGATGCCATTAAAGAGCTTAACGCCAAATTTGGCGTGGGAGGCGAATAATGGCCCAGAATCAAAGCAGAAAAGCAGCACGTATTCAGCGACGTAAAAAACGAACTCAGGTTGTCGGTTTAAACCTGACATCACTGATGGACATCTTCACCATTCTGGTGTTCTTCCTTCTAGTGAATTCAGCCCAACAGCAACCCCCAAGTAACAAGGATCTTACACTTCCTCTATCAACCGCTCAGAAAGAAATGAAAGAAAGTCTTACTGTGATGGTTACAGGCGAAAGCATTATTGTTCAGGGTATTAAGGTTGCCGATTCCAATGAAGCTAAAGCTTTAGAAGATGATTTAATTCCAGATCTGCTTGATGAATTAAAACGCCAGAAGACCAGAATCAAGTCAACGACTGATGACCCAATAAAAGCTTCTGAAATCACCATCATGGGAGATAAAGAAATCCCATATAAACTACTCAGGAAACTCATGTTTACCTGTACTGAAAGTGATTTCACACGCATTTCTCTAGCAGTAATGAAGAAAGCTGGGGAGGCAAGTAATGAACAGTAACTTTCGTGCCTACTCAGTAACGCCTATTCTGCCTTGGGATCAAAATACCAAACAGGATAAGCTTTACCGCCTTATCATTCTTCTGTTTCTGCTATTGGGTTTTATTCTTGGTTTCCTGTTTTCAAGTATGCCCTATACCGAAAAGTCACAGTCTGCTAAGGAAAAGGTTCCTGACCGTTTAGCAAAAGTGCTTATGCGCAAAAAGGAGGTGAAGCCACCGCCTCCTCCGCCAAAGCCTAAGATCAAGGAAGAGAAAAAGAAACCAGAACCCAAAAAAGAGCGTGAGAAAAAAGAGCCAAAAACCGATAAAGAGAAAAAGGCTCGGGAAGCTGCTCAAAAGAAACTGGATGAAG
The DNA here is from genome assembly GCA_040235395.1 of Pseudomonadales bacterium. Taxonomy (GTDB): domain Bacteria; phylum Pseudomonadota; class Gammaproteobacteria; order Pseudomonadales; family JBECKS01; genus JBECKS01. The sequence continues at coordinate 17,976 of JBECKS010000058.1, forward strand.
CAAAAGACGTACTAGCTGATCTTCAGGATCTTAAGGTTGATCTGAACAGCAAGCCTCTTGCAAAAGGTGGTGCAAAAGCAAAAGAAGCTGATCGTAAACTCATTACGGCTCGTGCTAGCTCTGGTAGTGGTGGCATCCAGGTTTCCAGCAATGTCAGCTCCGACTCTTCTGGTTTCGGTGGCGATGGGAAAGGAGGTGCGCTCGTCGGTATGGCAACCACTCAGGTCGAAAGCGGCATAGGTAGTGGTGATGGTAAAGGTAGCCGTGCTTCTGGTGGTGATGGTAAGAGAAGTGATGAGGATATTCGTAAGGTATTCGATTCGAAGAAAGGTTTGATTTTTTCACTCTACTCTCGCGCACTTAGAAACAACCCTACCCTTCAAGGTACCTTGGTTCTTCATTTGATCATCACTCCTGATGGCACAGTGAAACAATGTAATGTGGTTTCGAGCGAGCTTGCTGATCAGGATTTAGTTAGAAAAATTGTGAACCTGGTGAAAACCTTCAACTTTGGTTCGGATGCCGTGGATGTATGGGATGACAACTATTCAATGGACTTCTTCCCAAGTTAAGACGGTTTTGAAGCAATCAGATTTAAAGAAGGGAGCATCGCTCCCTTTTTTATTTCCTGTAAAAACATAGAGTTAGGTCACAAATAGATGCCCCAAACAGCTATAAGGTAGATTTTTACGGATAAACCCCCTTGAGGCTCCAGACGCAGAAGGCTATTTTAGAAATAAGATAATTTCGTGAGAGCTTTATTCCTTATTATGAGTAACCCTGACAACAAGGGAATTTCAAAAAAAGGAACAAAAAATAGCAATGTAGTTAGCATCTTTACTGGCAAGCAGATAGTAGAGAGCGCGAACCCCATCATTCGCATTGCACCAGAGCTAGACGGCATGGAAATGCTCTACAGCAACAATGCTCATTCCGATAAACTTTATACACTCAAGGTTTGCTGCTGGGCTTTACGAGCCAACGGTGATGTTCATGCCATGGTGCCATGGCTGAATAAACTGGTGTCATGCATGGATTTGCAGGATCCACTTGATGGCCAATGGCAAGGTTATCGAGATCCTAAACAAAACAGAATTTTCTATCAGGCGCCTGAACATAAAACCGCTGAACTAAAAGCCGCAGCTGACTACTTTGGTTCAGACGGTAAAAACAGGATATGCACTCAGGAAATTCCCGATAGCATAGGTACTCATGCAGCACTGACCAGTAACGGTTTCAAGACCTTAACTTTGATTGAAGTACATAGTTGGAAATTAAATAAGGACGGTATCGTTAGCGGCTTGGTCGTTGATTACAGCCAAACTCAAACAAGCCCAGTTCTAAAGGGTGACCGTGCTCTCATTGATACTCACTCGCACCCTGATTTTAAATATTTCTTTCAGCACAGCATGGCAAACAAGATAAAGAATCAGGACCCTGAAGCGTTGGCTGCTATTTCGCTTCTTATTGAAGCACATTAGCGCTTGGAAAGTTTGTGATGGTATAAAGCTGATTAACCTTCTTTTTTCCTTAGCCAGTAAAGATAAACGCCCTCTTCTATTCTTGTTTCAAGTAGCGGATGACCAAGAAAATTGCAGAATTTAGGTATATCTCTTTCGGTGGAAGGATCCGTTGCTCTTACTAATAAAATCTCTCCTGCCGACATATCTCGAACTTTATTATGAAGAAGCATCACAGGTTCAGGGCAAAACAACCCCCTGGCATCCAGTTCATGCTGATGTTGTTGTGATTCTTCTGGGTAGACTTCTTTCATAATTTTTAAGTAAAAAAAAAGCCGGTGCACTATAAGTGAACCGGCTTTGATTATAAAGCTAGGCAGTTAGTTAACTTTTATAAGTAACTTTTGCCTGAGATAAAACGATATTACCTTTTTGAGATTCTGCCTGAACAATGGCTTCACCATTACCCATCTCCCAAATCTTGGTAATGATTTCATCGCCTAACTCAACCCTGTCTGCAAACCTTGCTTCCATGGAAACAAACTTGTCAGGATCACCGCCACAAAGCGCTTGAAGAGCAGCACGACCAACAAAACCATAAGTACAAAGACCATGCAGGAAAGGTTTTTCAAAACCACCCATCTTGGCAAAGTTTGGATCAATATGAATTGGGTTAATGTCACCTGTCAGTCTATAAATCGCAGCCTGCTGCATTGTTGTCTTATCTTTAATGATATGGTCTGGTTCTCTTTCAGGTGGCACATTGATTGGGTCAGAAGAACCTCGCTCACCACCAAAACCACCAGCACCACGAATAAACATGGTCAAATGAATGGTGAAAACTTTCTCGCCCTTTTCATCCACTGCATCGGCAGTAACACCTAGAACCGCAGCTTTTCCTTTATCAAAAACCTCAGAAATTCGACCTTTCAAAGAACCTTTAAAGTTAGCAGGAAGCGGTTTGTGTAAAGTAATCGCTTGCTCTCCGTGCAAAAGCATCATGAGATTAAACTTGGCTTTAGTCATTAAGCCACCAGCAATTGCCAGACCTGGAACAACACCATAAGTTGGGAGCACTTTCAAACCACCGGGTGCACCTTCATAAATAAATTGTAGTTCTGTCTCAGGTTGAGCGCCTACAGCTACAGAATAAAGCTGCACATCTTTCTGATCCCAGGAAATATTTACTGGATCAAGTTCAACGCCTAATAAATCACTCGAAATATCTTGTGCCGTCATAGTCTTTCTCACTTAAATTAATTTCCACCATCACTGGTGAGTCCATAAATTCATAACGAAATAGAGATGAATTCCCTCTAATTCCTAGTTATTCAAACAATTGTTTGAACGCCTAACCTTATAGAAACCACGCCTAAAGCTCAAGCAGTTTTTAGCACCATTAACACACCATTGAGCACTAAAAATTCAAATTATTTCAATAGGTTAGAAATTTCCGAAGAGCATTTGTGACATATAAAGACTTTGCCCAACCTACTATCTAAGAAGCAAAATAAATATCGAATCTGGTAGCGTTACCGACAAGTTGACGGCTTAGGTGACTTGCATGAAGTACGGGGGAAAGACGAGGTCTTTTTAGCACAACCCGACTGCAGCTATTCTGACTAAAAAGATGATTTAAACTAGCTTCCAACAGCTGACCAGCATCTTCATCTGCTCCTACCAGGGACTGGAACACCTGCATCTCCTTCTTGGCCAAGGCAGCCTGTTTTTTTTCCGGGAACTTTTTATTTGGGAACATAGGATCCAGATAAATTGCTGTGACACCATCCATATCTTTTTGCATTGCATTAATACTGTCCTGCTCAGAAAGTGAAATGCGCTCAACAATCTCCTGTAAGTCCTTACAGTGATACGCCCTTTCCAAGGCATCATTCAATAGTTCAAAAATAACCGCTGAACGCTCAGAAGCCCTAACGCTTGCACCTAAGGCTGCGAAAACAAACGAGTCTTGACCTAAGCCTGCGTTGGCATCAAAAATCAGGTGGTCATGATTTTGCTTTTTAGCAGACAGACCTAGAGCCTTCGCTGCTAATTCTTTTTTTGCAGAGATATTAACCAGACGACGTTTCCAGGCAGCGTCGGAAAAATCCACATGAACAGGAGAGAAAGCATTATTCATATCAAGATTTACTAGAGATAATCCCTGGGAATCGCAGATTAATGCGAACTCAAAAGTTCTTTCTCCCTGACTGAACTCTTTTTTTAGTGCTTTCCATTGTTTCTTAGCAAAAAAAACTTTCTGAATTGGAATATCCAGTTTTTGTGAAAGACTTTGCCCCTTCTTCAAATAATCTTCGGATTCGAGCACCAAACATAGGTTCATCTTTCAAACCTGAAAATAGATAACTAACAATACAATTCCTAATACAACTCGATAAATTACGAATGGCATCATCCCTACACGCTCCACCCAAAGCATAAAAAAGTGGATACAGGCAAAAGCACTCAATCCCGAGATTGACATAGCAAAAAACATATCCTGCCAGACAGCCAATGAAGCCTGCGCATCCAGTAAGTCCTTAGCGCTTAACAGTGCACCAGCAAGAATCAAGGGTATGGAAAGTAAAAATGAAAAACGCAGTGCTTCCGTTCTTGAAAAACCTAATGCCAAGGCAGCGGTAATGGTGATACCCGAACGTGATGTACCGGGAATAAATGCCAATGCTTGTGAGAAGCCAATGACAAGGCTTCGATTTAAGGTCATTTCTTCAAGAAATTTTTTTTTCGTTTTTTCCAGTTGCTCACGCTTATCTACAATGGCAAGTAAAATTCCAAAGAAAATAGATGCCAAAGCAATAACGAGCACAGAACGTAATTGCGTTTCAACAAAATCCTTAATGAAGAGGCCAATCACGACTGCAGGTATTGTTCCTGTTACAACAAACAAAGCCAATCTGGAATCATTATTCAATTGTTGTGTACGTGCTGAAGCTAAACAGGAAAGCGTCATATCTAAAATATCTTTCCGAAGATAAACAAGCACCGCAAACAAAGTTCCTAAATGCACTGCCAAATCAAAAGCCAAGCCCTGATCCGGCCATCCTAGCACTTGAGAAGGAAGTATCAGATGCGCTGAACTGGAAATTGGCAGGAATTCCGTTAAACCCTGAATTAACGCAAGAATAATGAGATGCAGCATTAACATAACTTAGTCCTTAGCTGTCTGAGTTGATTTTTCTGCGACATGATTTCGTAAATAAACAGGGAAAGGTAATGACTGAGCTTGAGAAACAGAAAGCTTTTCCCCTTCCAACAATGTAAAAAGGTCTTTTGCGTGAGGGAAAACCTCAGAAAATTCACTCAGCCTATCAAAATTCAGGCAAAGCTCTTTATTGAGCGAATCATGCAAGTAGCGACAACCCGGCCCTATGAAATAAGCACTTCTATCAATACATTCTTTCAGTTGCACTACACTGCCTAATTGCTCATCACCAGAGAGCTTCAATCCATCTTCAGTTTTAGTGAAACTCGCCCAATACAACTCCGACATACGGGCATCCAGAACCGCTACAACCTGATCTCCCTTGGAAAGACTTATTCTTTTGTCCATTTGCAAGGCAAGAAGCTGTAATGAGCTGAAAGCCAGTAAAGGTTTTTCATAGGCAAAAGCAAGGCCCTGAGCTACTGATGCTGCAACACGTAAACCTGTAAATGCACCAGGCCCTCTTGCAAAAACCAAATTATTCAAGTCATTAAAATGCAAGGATTTTTCTTTCAATAAGGCTTCAGCAAAAGGCAATACTAAATAAGCGTGTTCTCTTGGCGCGAGTTTTTCCCTGAAACTAACTTGCCCATCAACATTTAAAGCAACACTGCACAACTCACTTGAGCAATCAATTGCCAAGCTTGCTTTAGGAACTATCTCAACGCTTGTATTCATTGTATTAAATACTCTTTATCAGACCTTTTCAGACTCTCTGTCAGGAGTGGCAACTCTCCACTTGAACTGCATGAACTATAACCGATAAGCTTTGCTAGACAAATAATAGCCCGTGATACTCATGACCAAACAGGAAAACATAAGTGCTTTAATTCTTTCTGGTGGACAAGGAAGCCGAATGGATTACCTTGATAAAGGCTTAGTCAAACTAGAAGGGAAAACACTGATTAGCCACGTTATAGAACGTTTACAAAATCAGGTAGAAAATATTTATATCAGCTGTAATCGTAATGAAGATGAGTATCAAAAACTTGGATTCCCTCTTTTAAACGATAGTCCTTTTCCTTCTGAGGGACCTTTATGCGCAATTGCGGCAGGTCTTTCCAAAATTCCCTGTAAAAGACTATTGATTGTACCTTGTGATACTCCTTTACTGCCTGAGAACCTTGTCGATTTACTAAATCAAGGCCTTGATTCTGGCGCTTACAAAGTTGCCTGCATACGTAATCATGAACACATCCAGCCATTGTTCTGCATGATTGACAGTTCTTTGACTCAAGACCTTACAAAACAGATAAAAGCAGGCGTAAGAAAAACTCAGGATTGGATAAAAGATCAGGAACATATCCTGATTAATGATGAAAGATTCGAGCTGTATTCAAATATTAACCAGCTTTCAGATATCGAAAATATTGCTTCAGAACTTGTGGTTACCAAAGACTCATAGCACCATTTTTATCATCGCCAAGATTATGGTTTTCTTCCATCTGACGTTTCTGCTGTTGCCTTTCCTTTAACTTCTTATACTCCGCAAAATCCACCTCTTCCTCAAAAGGATCAACGGCTTCATATGTTTCATCCTCAGTATATTCATCATCGTGACGAAGCAAGGGATTGTTTTTGGAGTAATCCACATAGGTGGGAGCATCATCATAGTTATTTTTTTTCGCCACGGAGCGGCCGCGATCTTTATTAATTGCCCTACTCAAGGAACCCGCGAGCGTGGTGCTATCGGCTGTATCTACATCATAAACAGTGCATGAAAGCATGATCGACGTGCTAAAAAGAGCCAGAATCAGGTGGCGGAAGCAGAACATATAAACCTCAGTTTTCAACAAATATATATAAGCATTGTAGGGATGAATTCAGGATGAACAAGTGGCTACCTGACTGACGGTAGCGAAAAAAGGTAGGAAACCTGCATAAAACAGCATATTAACTGTCCTCCAGCTCTGCCCATCGTTCAAAAGCCCCTTCTAACTCCTGCTCCGCCAGAGGAAGTCTTACACTGGCTTCAGCCAGACATTCATGATTACCCTGCTGATATTGATCTGGCTGGGATAAGAGAAGCTGTAGTTCAGAGATTTCATTTTCAAGCTTTTCAATGATTAAAGGTAGTGACGCTAATTCTCGCTGCTCCTTATAACTGAGCTTTCTAGTATTTTGCTTTAAGGGCTTATCCTGAGTTGTTATGTCTGATTCCTTAATAGCCTGGCTATTCATTTTTCGGGAGTCCACTTCCTTGCTCGAAGGATTTCCAGACTTTGAAGATGGTCGTTGAGCTAGCCAGTCATCATAACCACCTACGTACTCATTGACTTGCCCGTCTTCAAAAACCAAAGTACTCGTCACAATATTGTTCAGAAAAGTCCTATCATGACTAATCAAGATAACTGTTCCTGGATATTCAGAAAGTTTTTCCTCAAGCAACTCCAGGGTTTCCACATCCAAATCATTCGTTGGCTCATCAAGTACCAGGAAGTTACTTGGCTTAGAAAAAAGTTTTGCAAGCAGTACTCGGTTTCTCTCACCGCCAGATAACGCAGAAACAGGTGTATTTAAACGTTGTGGAGAAAAAAGAAAATCCTTTAGATAACTAATTACGTGAATACTTTTCTCACCAATTTTCAAGTAATCACTTCCCTCAACGACATTATCTATTATGGATTTTTCATCCTTAAGGACATTTCGCATCTGGTCAAAATAAGCAACCTCCAGGTTCTCCGCACGCTTGATTTTCCCGCTGTCTGCCTTGATTTCACCCAACAAGACTTTTAACAAAGTGGTCTTACCTACGCCATTTGGGCCAATAATACCAATCCTGTCTCCTCTTAAAATCAGGCAGGAAAAATCTTTCAGGATCTGTATGCCGTTTTCATAAGTTAGACTGAGGTGCTCCACTTCAATCACCAACTTACTACTCTTTTCAGCTTTTGAAATATCGAAACTCGCCGTTTTACCAATCTCTCTTCGATTACGCCGCTGTTCACGAAGAGCTAGCAATGCCCTTACCCTACCTTCATTACGTGTTCGTCTAGCTTTTATTCCCTGTCTAATCCAGACTTCTTCCTGCGCCAGTTTTTTATCAAAAAGCTGGTTCTGTTTTTCTTCTACTTCCAGGGCTTCCTGTTTTTTCTCAAGATAACGTTGATAATTTCCCGGCCACGAGCTCGCTCTGCCACGATCAATCTCAATAATTCTTGTCGCCAGCTTATTAATGAAACTACGGTCATGACTGATAAAAACAAGTGTACCGTTCCAGGAAAGCAGAAAGCTCTCTAACCAGAGAACCGTTTCCAGATCAATATGGTTGGTAGGCTCATCGAGAAGCAAAATATCCGGTTCATTGACTAAAGCTCTTGCTAACCAGGTACGGCGCTTTCTACCACCCGATAATTCATTAAAATTATCATTCAAATCAATGGCGAATAATGATGCTGCCTTAGCAATTTGTCGATCAACTTCCCACAAATGCTGGTTATCAATTTGCTGCTGAAGTTTTTCCAACTGAAGCAACAGCTTTGCATTTTCTGGATCCTGCTCAATGTCTTTAAGTACTGCATGATAATCCTGCAAAACCTTCACTTCCTGAGAAATTCCACTTGCAAGAATGTCATAACAGGAAGCATCAGGAAGTTCTGGCACCTGTTGATCCATAACGGAAATTTTCAGATCCTTCTGGAAGCTCAGCTCACCCTCATCTGGCAATAGTTTTCTTGTAAGCAACTTCAGAAAAGAAGATTTTCCTGCTCCATTTTTACCAACGAGACACAACCTTTCATCCTTATCAATCCTGAAATCAAGATCGTGCAACACTGGATCTGCACCAAAAGAAAGACTAATATTTTTCCCAGTAACCAAAGACATTATTTATCAAACCCATTTACCAGAAACAGGAATCTATTTTTAAAATAGTTATTCACAAAAAAACCACGGAGTTCCATCAACTTGGTTAGAAAATACAAGCTCATCTTCAGAAAAAGAAAAATGCTCATCGAGCAGCGATTTTACAAGGTCAATATTATTGTTTTGCTCACTTACATGAGATACGACAAGTTTTTTTAATAACTGACTTTCAATGCCTTTAAGAAAATCCAGTGATTGTTCATTACTCAAATGCCCGAGAGGGCTTGAAACACGGCGCTTCAAACTTTCCGGATAAGGTCCATTCTGCAACATCTGAAAGTCATGATTGAATTCAAGCATCAAATATTCACAGGAACGGTAACAATCCAGCAAGTGTGGCGTAATCGAACCGGCATCAGTTAATAAACCAAAACAGGCATGCTGATTTGAAAAAATAAATTGATAAGCTTCTCTCGCATCATGAGGCACAGGAATCGCAATAATTTCAATCCCCATAAGCTGGAAAGGTTTTTCAGGCGAGATAATAACGAAATCATGTTCTTTGTTGATGATATTTCGTTCAAGCAAGGCTTGATAAGTACCCGCACTACCAAAGACAGGCACGCCCGCTTTTTTTGACAACATGCCAACGCCTTTACCATGATCACCATGCTCATGAGTGACCAGGATAGCTTGAAGTTGATTTAACTGAATATCTTTTTTCGCTAATCGCTCAATGCTTTCGTTCAAACCAAAACCACAATCAACTAGCAAACAACCCTGGTCATTCTGGATAAGTGTGCCATTTCCTTTGCTGCCACTACCAATAGAACAGACGCGCATGAAGCTACTACTTACCCTCAGAAATTCTGTTCAGGTTTTCTAGCAAGGACTGAAGAACAAAAATGCTGAATTCCCGGTCTGCTTTTTTATCCTCGCCTATTTTCACTGTTACTTCTGAGCCATCATCCATTTCAACAATATAAATCATAAAATCACCGTGTTTTTTCAACTTAGAAAAAGCAGCATGTGATTTAATTTTACGTGTAAATGTATAACGACTCGCTTCTGGATGATCAGTGCTGAGATAATATAAACCCAGACTTCGATTTATATCAAAGAGCGGCATGCCGGCTTTTCTAACTGCAAGACCAAGCATGTACCAGCTTTGATTAAAGTCCTGATTAATTAATATATAAGGTTCATCAACATTTTCGCTAATCAACTTCACATCAAGTTGCCTTTGCAACTCTTGCGCTAGTAATGATACAGATTTATTTTTTTCTAATTTTTTCCCTAGATAAATTGAAAGCTCGTCCAGCAATTCACTTTCTTGAACGCTATCTGATGAACGATCAGGCCACTCCTTCATGTTTTCAGTCACAAGCAAACTCAATCGACTGGTATTTCTCTGCATACCTGGTTGCAAAGACACCCGGATTCGCTGATGAGCGCCACCTACTCCCATAGTAAAAGCCTTGCTCTCGATAGTGCCATTTCTAGGATTAGCATACTGAATCTGCTTTGGTGTGACATCGAACCACGAAACCAGAACTGACCAAACCTCACTAGCAGACCTGTCGATGAACAACCATTGGATATCTCCAGCGCTTCGCTTCTGAACACCCATATTCATCAATCCGACGTTCAGGGAATCAGGACGACTGACTTCTTCAGGCAAGGGGACACCTTTAAGCGCAGGAGAAATTTCTGGAACAGGCATCTTGTCAACAATACGATCTGTCTCTACGCCCTCCGGCATTGATAGCCCTGTCTCAGCTTCATATTCCTGGTAAGAAAGACGTTTATCAGGAAAATAATGATTAAACACTACACATGAAGCCAACAGAGGAATAAAGAAAATCAGTCCAGCCAATCTGAAAAAGCAATGAAAGCGTTTCATATCCATCAGGAAGCAATACATCCGCAGGAAATTAGCGCTTGTTTTATAACATCCCGATTTGTTTCAGAAAGTCGAGTTAAAGGTAAACGAATACCTGATTCCATTTTTTTCATTTCAAAGAGTGCCCACTTCACTGGAATTGGACTGGATTCAATAAATAATAATTGATGTAGTTGCGCCACCTGCTTATCAACTTCATAAGCTGCCTGCCTTTCTCCTGCCAAGGCTAAAGCGCAAAGTTTTGACATCTCTTTGGGAACAACGTTCGCTGTGACTGAAATATCGCCATGGCCACCTTCCAGAATAAACTCACATGCCGTTGCATCGTCACCTGAATAAATCGCAAAACCTTGTAGATTGGCAGCGCGAAGTGCATGCAAACGTGATAAATCACCTGTGGCTTCCTTAACGCCACAGATCGGACTGACTTTTGCCAAACGAATTATGGTTTCAGGCAGTAAGTCACAGGCTGTTCGGCCGGGAACGTTATAAAGAATTTGGGGAATATCAACGTTTTCGGCAATCTTGCAATAGTGTTGATACAAACCTTCCTGCATGGGTTTATTGTAATAAGGAGTCACTAATAGCGTAGCATCAGCACCCACGCTCAGAGCATTTCTAGTGAGCTCAATCGCTTCCGTTGTGCTGTTGGCGCCGGTTCCCGCAATAATTGGAAGGCGTCCATTTGCAAATTCAACAACACGTTCAATAACCTTTGTGTGTTCCTCAACTGAAAGCGTAGCCGACTCCCCTGTTGTACCAACAGCAACAATAGCGTTGGTACCCTCTTCAATGTGCCACTGCACAAGATTATCAAGTGACTGCCAGTCAATCTCTCCATCTTCATGCATGGGAGTAACCAGGGCCACGATACTACCGGTAATCATCTTTCTCTCCAGAAAATCATTAGGCTCTTTCAGGCCACGAATTATAAAGCGCTTTAATCAAGGTTGCTAAAGGAATGGCAAAGAAAACTCCCCAAAAACCCCAGAGTCCACCGAAAACAAGAATGGCTACAATAATTGCAACAGGATGCAGGTTTACTGCTTCAGAAAAAAGTATTGGCACCAGAACATTACCGTCAAGCATCTGGATCACAAGATAAGTCAACACAACATAAAGGAAATCGGAACCCCAACCACCATAACCAAATTGTAAATAAGCAACAGCGACTACAGGTATGGTGACAACCGTCGCGCCCACATAAGGCACAATGACAGACAAGCCAACAAGAAGCCCAAGCAATGCCGCATAATTCAAACCAAAAAAGATAAAGCAAAGATAACTCACACCGCCAATGATAATAATCTCAATAAATTTACCGCGAATATAATTGGTAATCTGAGCATCCATTTCCTTCCATATCTGGTTCATCTTGGGTCTTTCAGTGGGTAGGAATTTCAACAGCCCCGCTTTCAAGTGGTCTTTATCCTTTAAAAAGAAAAAAACCAGCAAGGGAACAAGTATCAAATACACAAGAATCGCCATCAAGTTTGGCAATCTTGAAATGGAAAATGACAGAATTCCCTGCCCTGTTTCAGCAAGTCGTCCACTGGCATATTCCACAATGGATAAAGCCTGTTCCTGCGTAACCATGCCAGGGTAGCGCTCAGGTAACATCAGCACCAACATTCGGGTTTCAGAAAGCACAACAGGCAACTGATGGTTTACCAGGCTAACAAGCTGCCTCCATGCCAGAGGCAGAATCATAAGAACCACCAAGGTTGAAATACTCAGGAAGCTTATGTAAACGAGATAGATAGAAAGCGTTTCAGGTAACTTCCTGTTTAATACATTCACAACACCTTGAAGTACAAAAGCAATTACCAATGCTGCGAAGACAGGTGCCAGTTCACCCCCAAGAACCCATAGCACAAGCACTGAGCCCAAAAGAATCAGGAATAAACCAATGGCTTCATCCGATGCCAGATAACGCTCCACCCATTGGTTGATACGTTGCAACATAGAGTACTAACCTTTCTTAATATGAAATTGAAACTGACCCTGTGACTGACTAATCAGTAGCAGTTGATGTTCTGAGAGTTCACAGAATCTTCTGAAGTCTTTAACGGAGGTTACATCACTTGTCAGCACATTCAGAACCTGACCTTGAGTCATGGATTTCAACTTTAACTTCATCTGCAACAGGGGCAAGGGACACAACAATCCCGTCGCATCAAGATTTTCATCAATTACTTGCTGCACATCGAGCGTACCGAATAGAACGGTTGTATTTTCCGAATTGTTATCCATGACCCATATTCAACTTTCAGCAAGCAGAATCATTCTATCACCTGATGTAATCCTCTAGAATAGGAGGCAGATTCTTTCTAGGCGGACAAGCTTCTCATTCAATGAAACGCTTCATTTTACAGAACGATTCCCAGCCCATAACTTTTCAGACTTTCTTCCGAAAGGCGAAATGTACTGCTATTGGCATTTATCTTTTTCTATCACCCATCTCACTGCAGTCAGATGAACTACCCTTGCTCAATGATTCGCTCTCTGGCTTTGTCTCACACGAACAGGAAAAACAGATTGGGAATATCCTGATTCGTCAAGTACGAGCCCAATTACCAACGGTAAGCGACCCTCTTTCCAGCGAGTATCTTCAGTCACTTTCATACCAGCTTGCAGAAAATAGCACGCTTTTCTCAAAGGACATCAAAGCACTCATTATTAAAGACACTTCTATCAATGCCTTTGCAATGCCGGGCGGCATTATCGCAGTGAATACAGGTTTGTTCAGATATGCCGAAAGTGAAGATGAGTTAAGTGCCGTACTTTCCCATGAAATTGCCCACCTCAGTCAGCGCCATTTTGCCCGAATGGTCGCCGAACAAAGGAACCAGCAAATCACTAGTATGGGAGCCTATATAGCCAGCGTATTAGTATTATTAACAGTTGGGACAGAACCAGGAATCGGTGCTATGGCAGCAACACAAGCAGCCGCAGAACAAAGCGCCCTCGCTTACAGCAGGAAAAATGAACAGGAAGCAGATCGAATTGGCATGCAGACTCTGGTTGATGCAGGAAAAGATCCGAACGCCATGATCACCTTCTTTCTTAAGCTGCAAAATGCAGATAAATTTTCTGGAGAGCAAGCGCCTGAATACATGCTTACCCACCCTGTTACCGATTCCCGTATTGCTGACACACGAACTCGCATTAGTGAATATCCGAAAAAGAAATACCAGGATGAACTGGAGTTTCATCTTATCAAGAACAGACTGACAGTGATTGAAAGTGATAATCTGGATACCCTAATCCAGAAACTTGAACACAGCGTTAAAAAAAGTACGGAATTTCAACTCAAAGGTGAACTTTACGGTCTAGCCATTGCTTATACCGAAAGGAAACAATTCAAATCCGCACAAAGAATACTAGAGAAGCTCCTAAAGGATGACAGTTCTCGCATTGACTTCTTGCTTGCCAATGCAGAGCTTTACTATGAGATGGATGATTTCAACAAAGCCAAAAGTCTACTTGAAGAGGCTCTTGAGCTGCATCCTGATAACTACCCACTTTCCATGCTTTATGCTGAAACATTAATACGCAACAAGCAGATTCCAGATGCAATTTATTTGCTGCAGAACATGACTGTCACCCACCATGAAGAACCCTATGTGTGGCGCAGATTGGCGGAAGCTCACGGTCTACTAGGGCATCGTCTTGATGTATATCTGGCAAAAGCCGAATATTTCTATCTTTACGGACTGAATGAACAAGCAAGCGCTCAGCTCAAGTTTGCGTTACCGCTCTCGAGTGGAAATTTTCAACTGAACAGCAAGATTCAGGAGCGTATCAAACAGATTGAACAGGAAGAAAACGAAATCAGGATTTAAGCGCTGCCGAAAAATCCAGCATTCGCTTAAGGGGAACATAGGCGCGCTCTATTAAAGACGGCTCAATATGGATTTCATGAGCTGCAGTGTCTTCCTTCTGCAACACTTCTAGCAAGGTCTCAAGTTCATTCATGGCCATCCATGGACAATGTGCACAACTACGACATGTAGCGCCCTCCCCAGCTGTTGGTGCAGCAATAAATGTTTTGTCAGGTGCTGCCTGCTGCATTTTGTAAAAAATGCCGGTATCAGTTGCAACAATGAATCGAGACATGGGCAAGCTTTGAGCAGCCTTTATTAGTTGGCTTGTGGAGCCAACTGCATCTGCAAGTTCAATCACGCTGGCAGGGGATTCAGGATGAACAAGAACACCTGCATCCGGATATAAGGCTTTCATATCCATCAAACCTTTTGTCTTGAACTCTTCATGCACAATACAGGCACCATTCCACATGAGCATTTCAGCACCGGTTTGCTTCTGAATGTAAGCACCTAGATGCTTATCAGGAGCCCAAAGAATTTTCTCTCCCTGCTCACTAAGGTGCTCAACAATTTCCAAGGCAATACTTGAAGTGACGACCCAATCCGAACGTGCTTTTACAGCAGCCGAGGTGTTTGCATAGACAACGACCTTGTGGTCAGGATGCTCATCACAGAATTCACTAAAAGCTTCAATAGGACAGTTCACATCAAGTGAACAGGTAGCTTCAAGGGTTGGCATGAGAACTTTCTTTTCAGGGCTGAGTATTTTCGCCGTTTCACCCATAAAACGAACCCCGGCCACAATCAGGGTTTGATGTCTTTGCTCGCTACCAAAACGGGCCATTTCAAGAGAATCAGAAACACAACCACCACTCAACTCTGCGAGTGCCTGAACTTCAGGAGCGGTGTAATAATGAGCAATTAAACTAGCATCTTTCGCCTTTAACAAAGCAACAATTTGTTCATTAAGTTCAGCTTTTTCCTTTTCACTATAGTGTTTGGGCTCTGGTGTAAAAGGAAAATCATCACGCAAGGTAAATGTTTTCATAGTCGAATAACAAGGTAGGCAGTTTAAGGCTTAAGACTCTTAAAAAGGCAATCTTAACCAGATTCAGGGGAAAATATCCATCGAGAGGCTTCGTTTTAGCAATCCTTTTCAGCCCTACAAAGAAAAAGCCACTTGATACTTGTTTTCACAACCATCAAGCGGCTTCTATTTCTTGTTTGCCGCTAGGCGGCAACAGCTATAAAGGCAGTATTACTTCTTCTTAGCTGCTCTTTTCTTAGCTGGCTTCTTCTTAGCAGCTTTCTTTTTCTTAGCAGCTGGCTTCTTCTTAGCAGCTTTCTTTTTCTTAGCAGCTGGCTTCTTCTTAGCAGCCTTTTTCTTCTTAGCTGGCTTAGAAGCTTTCTTAGCAGCTTTCTTAGCAGCAGCGGCAGCTTTCTTGGCAGCACGCTTCTCAGCAGCTTTTGCTTTCTTAGCGGCAGCAGCAGCTTTCTTCTTAGCAGCAGCGGCAGCACGCTTCTCAGCAGCTTTTGCTTTCTTAGCAGCGGCAGCGTCCAGTTTCTTCTTCAACTGATCAACTTTCTTCTGATCAGCAGCTTTAAGCTTCTTAGAAAGCTTTTTAGCTTCTGATTTCAGCTTAGCTTCAGTGTTTTTAGCTAGTTTAGCCTTCAACGCTGCAACTTTTTGCGCTGGAGTCAAAACCTTTTTTGCTTTTGCTTTACGACGAGTCGCTTTCTTCTTAGTTTTTGCCATTGTGATTTCCTCAGCTGATGGAAAATTTATAGGATTCATCGAAGTAAAAATTAAAACTGAATTTCAATTTATAACTCCAACGAAGTAGATGATATGAAGAAATCAAGTAATGTCCAGTATTTATTTAAAAAATTTTCAAAAATTCCAAACACTTGCCTTCAACTCTTCTTTCTAAAAACAAACTTAAAACGAAAATATAATCAAAACCCATTTATAGAAGATTGATGTAATACACCCAAACAGCTTTTCTTAATTCAAAAAAATCTTTCTGTAACGACATCATAAAATCGCATCAGATTTTACTTACAAAGAAAAAATAAAATCCGAAAACAAAAACAAATCATCCTCGAACAGAAATTTAGTTAGAAACTTTTCAAGATTTATAAAAAAATTTGGCAAAGATTCGATCACAATTTCTTCTAAAAGCTAAACTTTCAACAAAGAAATTGACTGAAGGAAAGCCTGAGTCATCAAATGATGAAATTCCATAAAAACCCTTATATTTCAATAAGTTGTATTATTTTTATAGTGATTTTAGCCCCTGTCTGGCTATGATTTTTCGGCTTTTTAGACCTAAAGCTCTTCATTAATCGCAGTATTTACGAGGGAAGCCATCAACTTGATATGAGCAGGACGCTCATTTAATGCAGGGTAGGCAAAGTAGCTAAGCCCACCCTTATCCAGAAACAGTTTTTTATATTCAATACCCACTTCATCTACTGTCTCAAGACAATCTGCAGAGAATCCTGGGCAACATACCTCCAGACTTTTTACACCTTCATCAGGAAAGGCCAGGATTTTTTCTTCGGTATAAGGTCTCAACCACTCCTGCGAAGTGACTCTGGACTGAAAACTTTCCAAAACAGGCACAGAATGGTTTGAAAGCGCCTTTTTGAGTGCCGACGTCGTTTTCTGGCAATGATCATAGTAAGGATCACCCCTTTTAACATAGGAAACAGGAATTCCATGATAGGAAAGCAATAAGGCATCCGGTTTATGGTTTTGTGATTGCCATCGCTCAGTAATCTGTTCGCTCAGCGCTGAGATATAAGCCTCATGTTCAAAATATTGCGCTATAAAATGCGTTTTAAGCTGACAATCAAGCGAGTGTTGCGCGTTTTCCAACCTTTCTCTTACAGACACAGTGGTGGTTTTTGAAAATTGTGGGTAAAGGGGTAACGTTATGAGCTCATCAACCTGTTTCTCCATCAACTTCTCAAGTGCGTTATGAATTGATGGCTTGCCATAGGTCATTGCTGGTTCAACAAAAAAAATAAACTGTTCATCTTCATTCAAGAGCAATTCCAGAGCGCTGGCCTGTTTGTTGAGTATGCTCCGGATAGGAGAATCTTCCTGCCAAATGGATTGATACAGCTCGGTTACGGCCGACAGACGTTTGGGAACGATAATAAAATTAACGAGGAAAAATCTTATGAGAAAAGGAATGTCCAACACATTCCTGTCCATAAGAAATTCCCTAAGATAGGCAGAGACAAATTTCTTTTCAGCTTTATCGGGGGTTCCTAAATTAACAAGAAGAACGCCATATTTTTTCAAAATTCGCTTCCCCCTGCCCTTTATTAACTCAAATTACTCTAACGCAGAGAAAATGGCTTCCTTAATGGCCTCTACGCTACCAATCCCTGGAATACTGATGCAGCGGGTTGAAGCATTCTGTTGCGCAACCTGTTGATAAAAAGACACTAACGGCTTGGTTTGCTCGTGATACACCTCAAGACGCTTCCTGATGGTTTCTTCCTGATCATCATCTCTTTGAATCAAAGGTTCTCCCGTTTCATCATCCACGCCTTCATTTTTGGGTGGGTTGTATTCGATGTGATAAACACGGCCTGAACCAGGATGAACCCGACGACCACTTAGACGAGTCACAATTTCCTCATCATCCACAACAATTTCCACCACTGCATCAATCTGAATTCCCTGGTTAACCAGAGCCTCCGCTTGAGGAATGGTTCTAGGGAAACCATCAAAAAGAAAACCATTCTGGCAATCACTTTCCTTAATTCTTTCCTTAACAAGACCGATAATGATGTCATCTGTTACCAGACCACCGCTATCCATCACTTCCTTTGCTTGCTTGCCAAGCTCTGTTCCCGCTTTTACAGCAGCTCTCAGCATATCTCCTGTAGAAATCTGAGGAATCCCGAATTTTTCCATTAAAAACTGTGCTTGTGTTCCTTTCCCCGCCCCTGGTGCGCCGAGCAAAATGATTTTCATGCTTCAACCTCATTCATATTAACTTTTAGTGCTTAAGTTCGAACCTACCTAAGGACGTTCAAATTCCATCAATTTGAGCCGCACCTTACACACTGGCACCCTAAAGCTCAAGATTCTCAGTGATTTACAGGACCTTATCAATCAGCAAGCTGGCACTTTCCTGCATTGGATTCGTTTTAATCACAGAAGGTGTGCTCTCTAGGTCGCCAGCATTCGGCAGGGCTTGGCCTGTAAAAGAAATCCGGACGCTCAACTCCAATTGCTCAAAAGAAAATGGGTTCACGCCCGATAAACTATTGCTATCGCTAATGTCGATTGAAAGCGGAAACTCAGCACCTTTTAAAGGGTAACGCACTGCAGCCAAGGGCATCGCTCTTCCCTCTGTTTGTGGTTTCAGATAGAGAAAAAGAACTGCCGTTTCACTTTCTGCCAAACGCTTTTTAATATCGATCTTTAAGGTTTCGCTCAAACCAATCTCAACCTGAATACGGAAACTTTGCAAACTCAACTGCTCTTCCTGCGTTTGCTTACGTAAAGCACTTTCCTTGGCTTGAGCAATACTTTTATCAAGGGCATTCATGACAGTTTCTGGAACCTTGCTATCACCCTCTCTCATGTTGAACACATCCCTAAGCTTCGACCATGCATCGACCGCTAATGGAAAATCCTTCCCTTGGTAGGCAGCAACCCCAAGTAACATGAGTGCGTTTTCATGATGTTCCTGTGTCGACAGAATGTGCCTGAGAATGCGAATAATTTCCTCATCGGGTTCATTGAGTTGCAAAGCTGAATCAAATGACAGCTTTGCGTTGATATAGGCAAAGGCCAGTTCAGTATTTTCAGGATTCACACGATAGGCTCGCTGATAAGCCATCAACGAGAGCTGTTTATTATCAGCACTTTGAAGGGCATTCCCCAAAGTAATCCATACCGAACTATCAGACGGATTTTTCTGTAAATACCGTTGTAAACCCATGATGAAATATTTTGGCTCAATCTTCTCCAGCTTTTTCAATAGTTCCTCTTGAGGCTCATCATGCGCTAAATAAGTTTGCACCAAAGCCTTAACCGTTTTTTCAGTATCAAACACGGTATTAATTGAAGATTGACCCCTCGCAAGATAACTTGCAGCAAGCACAAGAGAAAGCACCAGACAGAATCCGAAAATCAAAGGCAAGCGTGAAACATTGATCACATCCTTACCAAAAACAAAAAGCAGTGATATGAAGCTGATAAGAAGGAGATAAACAAAATACTCAGTCATGTCTCTGCTCCAATTCATTTGAAGCAGCTTGACTGTTTTGAAGCGCATTCGCTTTTAATACCATGCGAAAAGCCATGGCTAAGGAAAAAAGTAAGAGCACAGCAGGACCTAACCACAACAACCAGTTAGTGCCTTTTAGCGCTGGTCTGTATGAAATGAATTCGCCGTATCGATTAATAAGATAATCCCTGATTTCCTGATCAGACTTACCATCCTGAATCAGGGCATAAACCTTTTCCCTTAAATCATGGGCAATCGGCGAATCTGAATCTGCAAGACTCTGATTCTGGCATTTTGGGCAACGTAACTCGCCCAAAAGACTGTGAAAGCGAAGCTCCTCAAGCTCATTGTCGAAGGGATAGAGCATGAC
>JBECKS010000263.1:0-2362 GCA_040235395.1 Pseudomonadales bacterium
TAGACATTCGCATCCTTGAAGTCGATTCGGGAATAGTCGATACGCTCTCCGCTACGACGTTTGATCAGCTCAACCGCCTCCTGGAGCTGCGAGAGAGCTCCCAGCGCCAGAAAATCTATTTTTACAAAGCCACAGTCATCGATGCTGTCCTTGTCCCACTGGCAGACATAGCGCCCTTCGATTGCGCCCCTCTGAACATGTACCATATCAATAAGCGGGGAGGAAGATAAGACCATGCCGCCGGGATGCTGCCCCATGTACTTGGGAAAGCCATCGAGTTCCGCTGCGAGCTGTATCAGGTCCTGCCAGACTGGAGTATCGATCTTATCACGGAAAGCGGGAAGCTTTTCCATCTCCTCTTCGACGTGGGCGGCGCTGCCGTAATCGGCAAACTTTGCCAGCTGGTCTATATGGTCCTGAGGCAATCCGAGCGCCTTGCCCAGGTCCCGTATGGCGCCTTTTATCTGGTAGGTGGCGATGGTCCCCGTAAGAACAGCATACTCCCACCCCCATTTCTGATGCGTTCTCAGAATAAGCTCCTCCCTGATGCTGCGTGGAAAATCGAGGTCGATATCCGGCACATTGATCAATGTATCTTCGGGCAGGAAGCGTTCCAGCGGGAGCTGATATTGCAACGGATCGATATGAGAAAGCCCGATCAAATAACCCACCAGCAGGGCCACCGAAGAGCCTCTCCCCCTTCCTGGCGGGTTTTCCTCCAGGGAGAGCGATGGATCGCTCAATCCCAGGCCGATCATTACCTCACGACCCAGCTTGATTACCTCGTGGTACATCAGCAAAAAGCCCGCCAGGTTGTACTTACGGATGAGGCGGAATTCCTCGTCGAGCCTGCGGCGGACGACTTCGGTAATGGCTCCGTAGCGCTTCACCGCCACCTCGTGGCACAGATGCTCCAGATAGCTCTCAGGCGTATAGCCCGGCGGCGCAGGGTAGTCCGGGAACCTGTAATCAAGCTGCCCTGTAAGCTCAAAGGTGCATCGTCTGGCTATATCGAGTGTATTGGCGAGGACGTCGGGCCAATCGCTGAAAATAGTTTCCAGATCTCGCTGCGATCTTAAATAAAACTCAGAGTTAGCCCTTCGCTCAAGATGGGTTTCCTCAAGGCTTTTACAATTGCGAATGGCGACCAGGCAGTCCTGCAGCCGATGCCTTTCCCTGATATGGTAGTGGACGTTGCCGGTGGCAACCACCATGGCACCGGTCCCCCTGGCCAGAGCTAACAACCTCTTAGTACGTTCAGTATCGCCGGGAGCCAGATTATGCTGCAGTTCCAGGTAGTAGTGCTCCACACCGAACCAGTCCAGATACTGTCTCACCAGCGCCTGCGCTTCGGAGAAGCATGCTTTCGCTATCAGACGGGATAGCTCCCCTTGCGGACAGCCAGAAAGAACAATCAAGCCTGCAGCATGTTTCGGCAGCAGGGCAGGGTCAAGTTCCGGCTTATTACGTTCGCCGGACATATGGGCAGCGGTGATCAGCCGGCACAGGTTGCGGTAACCCTGGCGATCTTTGGCTAAGAGCGTGAGGTGATAGCCGTTCCTGAGAGTGATTTCAGCGCCGATGATACCATGAAAGTCCAGGGACCTGGCGAGCTGAGCGAAGCGCATTGCTCCGCACAAATTGTCATGGTCGGTGAGCGCCAGTGCCTGGTAACCCAGCTCCTTCGATTGCAGCAGCAGCTCTTCCAGAGAAGAGGCTCCGTCATGGAAAGAATAATAGCTGTGGCAGTGAAGCTCGGCATAGCCCATAGGTCGACTCTTTCTATTTCTGGATATACCAGCATTTCCTGACCATGTCCTTATAGAGCACCAGGCGGTGCCCCGAGGCAAGCATGACGGTATAGTAGAGGCGCGATATGGAATCGCTCCGCCACCATTCGTCGTCGATGCGCCACCTGTCCTCGATAGCAGTGACAGCGTGCTTCCTGTTCAGTCTGACTGGAACGGGGACGCAATCGTTTTCCTCCACGCATGCCGGTTCAGGCATACTTACCGGCTTAATGGTATCAGTGCATAGCGTCTTTCGGGTATCCTTGACCATGGTTCAACTTCCTTTATTTTGAATAGCTGTGGACTGCCGAACTGGAGCTCTATTTCCTTGACGCAGTCCAGCATTCGTTCTGTATTTCTAAACTCGGGCAGGAGGCTTTTTTGCTGCCCGCCCTGATATCCGAACCCGGTGACCCGTATCCCCAGCTGTTCCGTGGCGCCGGGTTGCTGCGAGTTTTCCAGGATATTCCTTATCCGGCGCATAGCGCATCCCGCATTCATGGCAGGCTCTTTAAACCATATGCTCCGCTCCCAGTGCTCTGAGTTGCAGCTGCGCGTCCACAGAATGATGC
>JBECKS010000270.1:0-1034 GCA_040235395.1 Pseudomonadales bacterium
GCCAGATAAACCAGGCCCGTGAGTCAGGCGCTCGGCTGATCCATGAAACACCGATCGAAGGAGCCGGTGGCAAACTGGTAGCATTCCTGCACCCCAAGTCTACCCATGGAGTATTAACCGAATTCTGTGCAACCAAAGACTGAGTCTGATTTCCAGGTCAATTCTGTTGTCTGAGCAATGAAACAGGAGAAAATACATGAGCAATGATTTTGACAAACTGTTGAAAATGCGAAACCTGGCCCGACTGGGAGGAGGCCAGGAGCGGATTGACAAACAACACGCCAAGGGCAGAATGACGGCCCGGGAAAGGGTTGAAATGCTGCTTGATGAGGGCAGCTTTGAAGAGTTTGATATGTTTAAAACTCATCGCTGCACCCAGTTCGGCATGGAAGGCAAGGAATTTCTGGGCGACGGGGTCATAACGGGCTATGGCACCATCAACGGCAGGGTTGTCTATGTCTTTTCCCAAGATTTTACAGTTTTCGGCGGGTCCCTTTCAGAAACATTCGCGGAAAAGGTTTGCAAGATAATGGACCTGGCCATGAAGAACGGTGCGCCGGTTATCGGCCTCAATGATTCCGGCGGTGCCAGGATCCAGGAAGGCATAGAAAGTCTGGCTGGTTATACGGATATATTCCTGCGTAATGTCATGAGTTCCGGGGTCATCCCGCAGATATCAGCCATTTTCGGCCCCTGTGCCGGCGGGGCCGTCTATTCTCCGGCTCTGACTGATTTTTCTATCATGGTCAAAAATAACAGCTACATGTTTCTTACTGGTCCCAAGGTCGTAAAATCAGTGACCCATGAGGATGTCACCGTCGAGGAACTCGGCGGGGCTACCGTCCATGCCACCAAAAGCGGCGTTATTCATTATGCGGCGGAGTCCGGCGCGGATGCCATTGATTATATTAAAAAGCTTTTATCGTTCATTCCGCAGAATAACATGGAAAGTCCGCCTGTCATAGAGTGTGATGATCCTCCGGACAGAGCCGATGAATTCCTGAATCAGATAATCCCGGAAAATCCCAATGTTT
>JBECKS010000139.1:0-6815 GCA_040235395.1 Pseudomonadales bacterium
GTCTGAGATTACGCGTAAAAAAGATTTGCTGGGCAGGTATGGTGGTGAAGAGTTTCTAATTGTGTTTCCTGAGTGTGGAGGAGAGCAGGCGAGAAGAATTCTTGAACGTTTAAGGGAGAACATGGAGACGCACATTATTCATACCCCAAAATCTGGCGAGATACAGGTTACCTTGAGGGCAGGTATTGCTGAACTGGAAGAAAGTGATGGTGTGGAAGAGTTGATAAGGCGAGCCGATAAGGCGCTTTACCATGCGAAAAATATTGGTCGTAATAAGGTGATACATGGCTAGTCTTATCAATCGTTTTACATTGTTGAGATTGATAATAACCATGCGTGATCGCATGGAGAAGGTGAGTCAGTTTGTGAGCTATTACCAACGCATGTTAGGTGATATCTATTACTGGAAACCTGCTGAAAAAGCCTTACTGATTTCTTCTACCTCGCTGCTGATTAATTTTATCATTGAATGCATTGTTATCAGTTTGTATCTTTTTAAGCCTGCTTCACTCACAATGAGTGATCTTAATCTTTTCTGGGCAATGAGAATCTTTGCATTCAACCTCTGTTTGCTTTCCTTGTCCTGTACCCTTGCCTATATCTTCAGAAGGAATGAAGCTCCTCAGTTTCTGTTGCTTGTTTTTTCATTAATGTGTCTTGTAGTCACCATGAGTTTTCTGACAGCCAGTGTTGGTTTTTTTGATGCGGTGACATGGCAATTATTTTTCCTCTTTAATGCCACGCTCATTGTGTTTCTGGATAGACGTTGGGTGATGACAACTTTTGTGTGCCTGTTGTTATTCATGATCTGGATGACCTTTAATGCAAATGAAGTTCCATTTCCCATTCGTGCGATTCGTTTAGCACCTCAGATGAGTCTGTCTGATGTAGATGACCATACCTTGATATTTGAATGGCTCCTGCTATTAGTGATTGGTGGTAGCGGCATTGTGATGATTGATTTTTTCATGAGTGCCTGGAGAAACAGGGATGCAGATTTACGTTCTAAATCCTACATCGATGAGCTGACCCAATTATTGAATCGACGTGCATTACTGGAAAGACTTGAAGAAGAATACAGGCGTGCGGTGCGGGTTGGTTATCCCATTTCCGTTGCCATGATTGACCTGGATTTTTTCAAGAAGGTAAATGATAACTACGGCCATCCTTTTGGTGATTTGGTTCTTAAGGCAGTCGCGAAAGAAATTGCATCCGTGGGTAGAAAAAATGATTTGATGGGGCGTTATGGCGGTGAAGAATTTATTGTTGTGTTCCCAGAATGTACAGCAAAAGTAGCGGTAACCATTCTGGAAAAACTCAGGGAAAGAGTTGAGGCGCTAACATTGACAGCAGAGAATGGTGATGAGGTGTCAGTCACGATTAGTGCCGGTATTGCGCAACAGGAAAGCAATGATGAGGAATATTTGCAGTTAATCGCGAGAGCTGATTTTGCACTGTATCGTGCCAAAGAATTTGGCAGGAATCAGGTGCTGTCCATTGAAGTTGAAGACAATGAACAGCTAGCCTTTTTAAGCAATATTTAACTGAGATAATTACAGTTCAACAAATACTTCACCGTTTTCTGAACTCACAGCAAAGGTTTTTAAAGCTTTTTCTTTTCTGATGGAGTTTACCAGTTGAATGCCAGGCGGAAAGTTTGCCCACTTCACTACCTCACCCGTTTTGATATCAAATTGTGCGCGATGGAATGGACATTGTAATGTGCAGTTATCAATGATCTTTCCTTTTTTTAGAGGCAGGAATAAGTGAGTGCAGTTTGATTGCGTTGCGTAATATCCGTCTTCCAATTTAAACACCAGAATGTTTTCATTCTCAACAGAGCAGGCGAAAGGCTTACCTGTTTCAAGTTCTGATTCCTTACAAACAAGATGCTTTGACATAATTGCCTCCGGTCGTTGTTTTTTTTGAGCCCTGTTTTTGGGCTCTAAATGGAGCTATCCAGAAAAATAGCGAGTGAAGACTATAATTTTATTCCATGAGCATAATCAAGGTTTTTTAAAAGCCTTGGGAAAATAAATGCTTAAGCAATCATAGTGGTATACATTAGGGCAATGAAAAAACTGACATGAAGGAGAATAATGATGGCAAAGCCTACAATGCAGGATGGGGATTTATACGACTTGACGCTTTCAAAGCAGATGAAGCCGGTGCTGGAGCAAGTCATTGATTTTATCAATACAGAAATTGAACCGAACACTTCCCGTTTTTTTCAAGCTGAAAATAAAGAAGATCGTTGGGCTTTAAGTGCCGAGCAATTCGATATTCTGGAAAAACTGAAAACCAAAGCAAAACAGAAAGGCTTATGGAATTTTTTTCTTCCCGACTGGAATGGAGAGGGTGTCAGCAACCTTGATTACGCTTATCTTGCTGGTGAAATGGGTAAAAACCCTTTGGCTTCCGAGGTGTTCAATTGTTCTGCACCAGATACTGGAAATATGGAAGTGCTTGCTAAGTACGGCAGCCCTGAGCAACAGAAGCAATGGCTTGAACCACTGCTTGCAGGTGACATACGTTCCTGTTTTGGAATGACCGAGCCGTCTCTAGCTTCTTCTGATGCGAGAAATATTTCTACGGAAGCAAAGCTTGAAGGAGACGAGTGGGTTATTAATGGTGAGAAATATTATATTTCAGGTGCTGGCGATTCTCGCTGTAAGGTCATGATTTGCATGGTTAAAACGTCACCTGATGCAGCACCTCATAGTCAGCAAAGTCAGATACTTGTTCCCATGGATACCAAGGGTGTGGACGTTCTTGGCCCTATGAATGTCTTCGGGCACGATGATGCGCCTCATGGTCACATGCATATTCGTTTAACCAACGTCAGGGTGCCTAAGGAGAATATTCTGCTGGGTGAAGGGCGTGGGTTTGAAATTTCACAAGGTCGTTTGGGTCCAGGTCGCATTCACCATTGCATGCGTGCTATTGGTTCTGCGGAAAAAGCGCTTGAACTGATGATTAAACGAGGTCTGGAACGGGAAGCCTTTGGAAAGCCTATTCTGAAACTGGGTGGAAATATGGATCTGGTTGCTAAAAGTCGTATGGAAATTGATGCCTGTCGTTTAATGGTGCTGCGCACTGCAAGAGCGATGGATATTTATGGTGTCAGGGAAGCAAGGGTCTATGTATCGGCTATTAAAGCAATGGTGCCAGAAACAGTGTGTACCATTATCGATAGAGCAATTCAGATTCATGGTGCTACGGGAATTTCACAATGGTCACCACTTCCGGAAATGTATACGGGTATGCGCTCCTTACGTTTAGCGGACGGTCCAGATGAGGTACACCGTATGGTGGTAGCTCGCGCTGAAATTGCATCTTACATGCTTTAGTTTATTGAATTTGTTGCTGATTCTGAGGTCTCTCAAGCATTTGCTGTGGGATTTTCATGCGTTGACTGGCATTCTGGTTGTCGTTCATGACAAAGGCGATAAAGACATAAATCATGGCAAGCACGGGTAAAATAATGAAACCCATGACAATAAAGAACTGTGTTCTGTTTTCGGATGCATTTCGAAAAAAAGAAAATAGTTTCATCGGAAAACCTCTATAGCGTTTCGTTGCTTGTTTAACAAACTGTTAAACACAGTCTATAGTGGATAAGGATATTGATAAAGCAAAGCCATCCATGCCAAGGTAAATCCTCTTACATGAAATTAACATCACATTGTTTGCTAATAATTTGTCTGCTGCAGCCCATCTTTTTATCTGCGCAAGAAAGCCTTGATGAACAAAGCCATCAGGAAAGAATGAAACAGGCTCGTATTCATTACAATCTGGCGGAGTCACGGCTAAAAGGCAGTGTGCAGCTTGCTGATTATGTATTTGCAATGCAGGAGTATCGCAAATCGCAAGCGCTTGGTTCCGTCATGGCAGGTGAGAGGGTTGCCATGCTGATGCGTTCCTTATCAACTGATCCTACCTTGAAGGAACATTATCGGGAAACTTTGATACAAGCTAAAGATGGCGATGTTGAGGCGCAGTTTTTAGTGGCTCAAATGTGTGAATATGGTGTGGGTTTGCAAGCGGATTTTTCAAGGGCTTTATTCTGGTATAAAAAAGCCGATGAGCAGGATCATGGCGCTGCGCAAAATCGTTTGGCAGAGTTATATAGCGAAGGGCTGATTCAAATTGATGAGTCAGTAAGTGAAAAGCAGGTTTTTAAATGGATACAGTCCGCTGCAAATAATAATCAGCCTGAGGCACAGTTAAAACTGGCAGCGATTTATATGCAGGGTAATACCCTTATTGAAAAAGATGTGTTCAAGGCTTTTCAATGGTATGAGCGAGCGGCCAAGAACGGCTTGGCAGAAGCACAGATGCAAACAGGCATGATGTTGAAGGAAGGACAGGGTGTGAAGCAGGATTACGATAAGGCGCTCTTCTGGTTTGAAAAAGCGGTTGCACAGGGGTATGAGCCTGCCGTCAGTCAGGCAAAGGAAGTAAACACCATTCTTGATGATATTTTCCTGCAAAATTTCAAATACTAATAATCTGTGACGTTTATAGCAGTCTGGAATTGCGCTGATACTGTTAAGTAGTTGATGAAATGGCGGCCCCGAGACGATTCGAACGTCCGACCTAGCGCTTAGGAGGCGCTTGCTCTATCCTGCTGAGCTACGGGGCCAGAAGGTTTGCGATTATACTTATCATCTTCAAAATATAAATGTTAATGCCTTTCTTGGGTTATATTTTTCAAGCTTATTGAACCATCACCCGCTTTTAAACTCAAAAGTGATAGTGAAGAAATTTCCAAGACAGGTAGCAAGAGTATTTCATGCAAGATACAAGACAGCTTCTCATTCATCAGGAAAGTGATTTCCCTCCCATAAAACGTCATCACCTGGAAATCCTTCAGGTGAATCTCGGTTATCTGTGTAATCTTTCCTGCGTTCATTGTCATGTTAATGCAGGGCCAACACGTAAGGAATTAATGGAAAGGGAAACGATTGAGTTGGTGTTGGATGTGCTCAAGAAAAGGAATATTAAAGTGCTCGACCTTACTGGGGGGGCGCCAGAAATGAATCCTCATTTTCGTTATCTGGTCAGACAGGCAAGAGCAATGGGGGTGGAAGTGATTGATCGTTGCAATCTAGCCATTCTTAATGAAGAGGGATTTGAGGATCTTGCTGAATTTCTTGTAGAACAGAAAGTTACTATTGTTGCGTCACTACCCTGTTATTCTCAAAAAAATGTTGATCAACAGCGTGGAAAAGGTGCGTTTGATAATAGCGTCAAGGCATTAAAGAAACTGAATAAGCTGGGTTTTGGAACAAAATCCGATTTAAAACTGAATCTTGTTTATAACCCCGTTGGTCCAAGCTTGCCGCCACCTCAAAGTGCTTTGGAAAATGATTATAAGGAAGTGTTAAAGAAGGATTTTGACATTGATTTCAATCAGTTATTAACGATTACTAATATGCCGATCAGTCGCTTTGGCGCTGTTTTGCTAGCACAAAATCAGTTTGATAGTTATATGAAACTGTTGAAGGATAATTATTCAGAAAACAATCTTCAGTCTGTTATGTGTAAAGGCTTGTTCAGTGTTAATTGGCAAGGTGAATTATTTGATTGTGATTTTAATCAGATGTTGCAGATTCCAAGTCTTTACCGTGAGTCAATTAATGGCAAAAGTAGACGCCTTCATCTAAGGGACTTGCTTGAAAATGATTTTACAGACAATGACATTCAGGTGGCTGATCATTGTTTTGGTTGTACAGCTGGGCAAGGAAGCTCCTGTAGCGGCGCTTTATAAACATAGTCATCATGAACCGTTCAATGCAAGAAGAAAAAATAGCACTGAGCGTTATCATACCCTTCCTGAATGAGTCATCCGTTATTGATGCATTGCTTGCCAATATCGAAAAGGCTTTTCCCCTTCATTATTATTTGAATAAAAAAGATGAGCTCTTATGTGAATTCATTTTTGTGGATGGTGGTAGTTCAGATGATAGCAAGCAAAAGATTCAGGATTTTATTCAGAAGAATGCGAGATGCAGTATTACTTCAAGTGAAAAAGGTAGAGCCAAACAGATGAATGCGGGCGCACTCGAAGCCAAAGGTGAGTGCTGTTTATTTCTGCATGCTGATACCCGGCTACCAGATAATACGGTTGAGCTCCTGCTTGGTTTCTTAAAACAGAAGGAAAAAGTGTGGGGTAGTTTTTCAATGAAGTTTGATGATGAGGGAGTGGTTTTTCGATTGCTTGCATGGATGATTAATCGACGTTCCGGTTTAACTCAAGTGGTAACGGGTGATCAGGCACTTTTTGTAAGAAGCGATATTTTTAAAGAACTGAAGGGTTTTCCTGATATTCCTTTGATGGAAGATGTGGCGATGACAAAATCCTTAAGAGAATATTCACAACCATTTCGTATTAAGGATGCCGTCATGACTTCGAGTCGTCGATGGAAGAGTAAAGGATTAATAAGAACCATCCTGATGATGTGGTTTTTACGTTTTGCTTACCTTGTGGGTATTCATCCTAAACGTCTTGTGAGTTGGTATTACCCTGATGCCTGATTCTTATAAAAACAACAAAGCTTTTTCTGATTGCTTAATGGTATTTAGTAAACTGCCTGTAAAGGGAAAAGTGAAAACCCGTTTAATAGGCAAGCTCAGTGCACAAGAGGCTAAGGAATTATATTGCCTATTGTTGGAAGGCACCTTGAATCAACTTGATGGGCTTGCACTTCAGAAAACACTCTGGGTAAAGGGTGAGCCAAAAGAAGAAATCAGGCAGTCGATTTCTTTCGATAAAGACTGGCAACTTTTTTCACAACAGGGAAGTGGTTTAA
>JBECKS010000145.1:0-4692 GCA_040235395.1 Pseudomonadales bacterium
TGCTCGCTGAGGCAGCTGAAAAGAAAGACGTAGAAACCATTTACTGTTCATCCACTGAAGCAGAAGCCACGAAACTTTTTTCGAATACCTTTCTGGCAATGCGGGTCGCTTTCTTCAATGAACTGGATTCCTATTGCGAAAGCCACAAGCTTGATACCAACAATGTCATCAAGGGTGTATGCCTCGACCCTAGGATTGGGAATTTCTATAACAATCCTTCCTTTGGTTATGGAGGCTATTGCCTGCCAAAAGATACCAAACAATTACTTTCAAACTACGGCGATATCCCCAATGACTTGATTAAAGCCATTGTGGATTCCAACCATACGAGAAAACAGTTTGTGGTCGACACGATTCTAAAACAGAAACCATCAATCGTTGGTGTATATCGACTAACCATGAAACATGAGTCGGATAATTTCAGAAATTCCGCAATTCTTGACGTGATTTCAATGCTGCAGGAAAAGAACGCTCACATTGTGGTTTATGAACCACTACTTGCAGATCATGTGTTACCCGATATTGAAAAGGAAAATGATCTGACAGCATTCAAGAAGCGAAGCGATTTAATTATTACCAATCGCTTCGATGAGCACTTGAATGACGTAGAAGAAAAAGTCTATAGCAGGGATATCTTCAGGCGAGACTAATTAAAGAATCTCTGAATAACTAGCTACGTTGTTTCTACGTCGTTAAAAATATTCTCAAAATACTCATTTACTCCGTGTAAACTCCGTTTTTTCAAATATTTTTGCCTAGTATAAACTGCCTCGCTTACGTTATTCAGAGATTCTTTGGATTTAAGTATTAAAAATTTTCACAGTATGAAAAAGGGAGGTTTCTACCTCCCTTTTTAACCATAAGGATTACAGCAAATTACGAATTTCAAAACCCTCAAGATGTGCTGTTGAAGCGGGAACAATCACTGCCACTGATGCTTCACCATTTTTCAAATAACGTTCGCTCACTACTTTTAAATCTTTAAGGCTGACATTCAGGATTGCATGCCTGAACGCCCTGCGTTTTTCAGCAGTTCTTCCGTACAAATTGGCATGATAGTTAGTTTTCGCCTGACCCGCGGGCGAACCTGGTTTATCAATATCGCTAATGACGCCAAGGATTGCTTCCTCGAGTTTTTGGGAAGAGTGATTTTCGATCAGCATCCAGTCGATGGCTTTATCGAAGTCATCAAGCGTTTCATTCAAACGTGGGTCACGATAGGAATAAAAACGGAAACTTCTCGTTGAGGCATCAAAACTTGCGCCACCGCCGTATGCACCCCCCTGCTCACGAATCAATTTATGCAAACAACCATTTCTTAAGAATCCACCTAACACCGTTAAAGCTGGTGCATCTTCATGCTCAATATCCACAGCAGCATAAGCTTTGGCACAGAAATTCACCTGAGTATTACATAACCACATCTGTTTTTTAGCTTTGATACCTTGCCATGAAGAAGGGAAGTTTAATGCGTGTGATGATTGGGGTGTTACTTCTGAGTTCCAGTTTTCCTGCAAGCTTTGCTGCGCTTCTGTCATGCCTTTTTCATCAGCAATTAAAAGATACTTCTTAGGCATGCTCAGAATTTTTTCATTGAGTGACTTCAATTGTGATGCAAATTCTTCAATGTTTTTTCCAGCTGCATCATCAAGCGCTCTGATTGTGGCAATGGAATTAAGACCAGCAAGTTGCTGTGCAAGATGTGCACTTCCACTTAATCCGCTAGACGCTGCCAACATGGCCAATGCGTGTCCGTTACTGGTAATGGATTGTTCTTTCGATAAACGCGCCTGAGAAAGTAATTCCTTGATACGTGCGTTTTCGTCAAAGCGCATGCCGCTGTAAATGGTTTTCATCAGCGCATTCATCTGTGGCACTTTTCTTACCAAGGCTTTCGCTGACAACACGAAATGCCCTGTTAATTGATCATTACCTGGCAGTTGTTTGTAGCTATAAAAAGCAGATAGCCCACCCGTGTGCTCTGCAAGTTGTATCTGTACATCCTGATAACTCATATCAGCTGCACCAAGTTCACCAAAACATTTTGCATAAAAAGGTAAAAGTGCCTGCTCCTGTTCCGTTAACTCTGGCAAATCAAT
The DNA here is from genome assembly GCA_040235395.1 of Pseudomonadales bacterium. Taxonomy (GTDB): domain Bacteria; phylum Pseudomonadota; class Gammaproteobacteria; order Pseudomonadales; family JBECKS01; genus JBECKS01. The sequence goes on from JBECKS010000145.1 coordinate 2,100, forward strand.
CACTAGCTGTTGATACACAATGCCGTTAGTACCCTGCATATAAGTACTTAGTTGACTGCCGCCAAAGTCCTGGGTTTTTTCTTCAGGAAAGTTCATATCAGCAGGCACATCACTTTTATCAACTTTGGGAAGAATACTTTCATCTTCACTACCATTCTGACGCGCTTCAAGTGCCAGACTCTGTTCGATGATTTTTTCCTGCTCTTCCTTACTTAAGGTTGCCTTGATGGTATTCAGTCGATCTTTTTCCTGCTGCACCTTCTTTTCAGCCAATTCAGCATCTGGCTTCAGCACCAATCGAACGCGATGTTGATTCTTCAATAACAACTCATCCACTAAATCAGGAATGAAACGTGGATTCATGATTTCCTTTCTTAAGGATTCAATCGCCCAGTCAATATCGAGTACATCAGCAACGGGCGCACCATGCACAGCAGGTGAAAGCGCAGTAAGAATTAATTGCAAACCATAAGGGTAACGATCACCGCCAATTTCTCGCTGGCTCAATTCCAATTGATGCAACACTGCTTCAACCTGTCGTTGATCAACGCCTTCATCACGAATTTTTTGAAGACAGCTAATAATTTCCTGCTCAACTGCCTGAGCACTCTCTGCTTCACACCCCTCTAAACCACAGGCAAAAATCATTTCCTTGTTACTGTCTTCTAAACCACACAATGGTGAGGGTGCTAAACCCAACTTTGAACTTTCAAGCACAAAACGCAAAGGTGAAGCGCTGTTATCAAGGAGAACGCTCGACAATAAATGGGCTTTCAAAGACGCTTTCAAGTCTGCACTTTCGCCAAGCAACCATGATAGAACCACATGGGTTTTATTTTTCTGTTCACCTTCAACGGAATAACTTTCTTCTACAAGCTTCTCTTCATGAAAACGTTGCTCAGACGCAATCAGGGGTAAATCATTTGAGCGTTCGAAACGATGAAGTACCTGATCTTCGAACTGCTTCTGATGTTCTGCCGCTGGAATATCACCAAAGGTGAAAAAAATAGCATTACTGGGGTGGTAATGTTTTTTATAGAAAGCAATCAGCTGTTCGTAACTTAAATCGGGAATGTTTTCTGGCTCTCCCCCACTGTTGTAATGGTAGGTGTTCGTTGGGAAAAGATATTTTGTCAGGGTGTGGTAGAGCACACTGGTTTCTGCACTCATGGCACCTTTCATTTCATTAAACACCACGCCTTTAAACGTTAGCTCACTCTCTGGGTTTGATTTTTCTGCAAACTCCAGACGATGGCCTTCCTGACGAAAATCAAGCTCAGCGATTCTTGGAAAAAATACTGCATCGAGATAAACACTTAACAGGTTGTTAAAATCTTTCTTGTTCTGACTGGCAAAGGGGTAAGCTGTCCAGTCACTGCTAGTCATGGCATTCATGAAAGTATTGATGGAACGTCTGAGCATCATGAAAAAAGGATCGCGAACAGGATATTTTTCACTGCCACACAAAACCGTGTGCTCAAGAATATGCGCAACACCGGTGGAATCCACTGGAACCGTTTTCAAAGCCACAAGGAATACGTTCTCTTCATTGTCTGCTGCCAGGTGATAATGTTTAGCGCCCGTTACTTTATGTTCAAAAGTTTGCAATTCGATATTCAGCGATTCAATTGCAACATTGCCTTTATGTTCGAAGGTGGAATGCACCTGTGTACTCATAACAAACCTCTTAGTTAATTTTTTTCCAGACACCTTGCTCAATCAATGCCTTGCCTTCTCTTTCCAGTTTTTCCAGATGCGCAGTGAGGGACATTTTTGCCAGTCCATGAAGAAAACTGGGTGTATCGGCATAGGCTTCCAGTAGCACCTCTTCCAGCTTTCCGCTAACAATTTTCTCAAGTGCATGTAATACTTTTTGCTCACGACCAAGACGATGAGCGATAGTTTTATCGACCACCTCAAAAGGTTTATCCATCACTGTGCCATGTCCTGGACATAGGTAATCAATTTCATATTTCTTCAAGAGCTCAAGGGAATCAAGATAATCACTCATGTTCCCATCAGGTGAGGCAATCACCACTGTTGAACCATTCATTAAATGATCGCCCGTAAATAACAGTTTTTCCTCTTGCAAATAAAAACATAAATGATTCGATGCATGCCCGGGCGTATGTACTGCTTCAATCACAGGCTCATTCGCATGCAATTGAACGGTATCAGCATGCCTTAATGGAATATCTGCTTTTACCGCTTTATCTCGAAACGGTTCACCTGATGGCTCAGGAAACAATGCCACATCAAGTTTCAGCTGTTTCTGTAAATAGTCGAGCCCCGGCGAATGATCACTATGGGTGTGGGTTAATAAAACACATTTTATTTCACCAAACTTTTCTGCAGCTGCTAATAAAGCTTGGCCATGTTTTTCTGAAATGGGGCCTGGATCAATTAATACAAGCGCTTCCTTTCCCAGCAAATAACTGTTGGTTCCCGAACCTGTCATCACGCTGCCATTATCAGCAACAACACGCACCACATTGGGTGAAAGCCTTATCGCCTCACCTGGGTTCAGGTTGTCTGTCATGATTTGCTTGTGAAAGTCAGGCATCAATCATCGCCATACTGGACGGTATAGGGC
>JBECKS010000198.1:0-4232 GCA_040235395.1 Pseudomonadales bacterium
TAGTGGTTTTGATGCCAACGGGTAGACCAATAAGCAGTAATGCAAGCGCATCGCTCATGTTCGAAGTAACCCCCATCTGTTTTGTGGTTTCTTTTCCGAACATGGTGGTGTAAATGAATTTAGTGGATTTCACTTCTAATTGATGAACCCAACGATTGAAGGGTGAATGATTCGGGCGACGATAGGCAGCCAGTGTTGCTTCATTTAAGTCTTTGCTGCGTGGATCAAATTTATGGCGAAGCGTGGCTTGGCACATCTGCCAGGTATCAACGATTTGTTTTGGATCGGCGCTCAGGAATTGGTCGTGCATGCCTAATAAGAAGGCAAGATAACGCGACTGATTAATCATGCGCATTTCGTATTTATTAAATCCACGTTTCTGTTTCAGTGCTATCTTCGCTATGCGGTAGTTGCCCATCAGTGCTGCACCCATCTGGTCAACTTGAGGAATGGGCACGCCATAGACTTGATAGTCCCATTTCTCGGAACGTTTAAGCAGATTGGTTCTCACCATGGCATGCATCAAACGAACCATGGCAGCGGATTTAAACGCCTCTCCGTGACGTGACATGGCATTTGGTAACATGGCAATTCGGAAAGTGCTGGTAGTTTCCTTCATGCGTTTGGCAGCAGACTCGCTTGAAAGCGTGCCTGTCATGATCATTGGTAAACCTTGATAGCCATTGAAATAAGTGAGCATGAAGCCAACGCGAATACCGATATCAAACCCGAGAGCTGCAGGTAAACGTAATCGCTTGTTAATGCCTTCGATTTCCTTTAGGTCGAGCCATTCAGGAATTTCCTCAAGGGCGGCAATAAAGTTCTTCAACTCAACGGGCGCATCTTCAACTTTTTCAATGCCTTCATCTAAAGCCTGTTCAAGCATGGCGCGTGCTTTCTTGATACCAATGTCAGGAATGAGCGTGGCGTAGGCATCAGCAATGGGGTCACCCATTAAGGTAAGTTGACGAAAAAACTCAACCTGCTCTTTATCCTGTAATTTCTCTTCAACATTTTTCTCACCTTTGCGACGGCTATTTTCACCAAGTTCTGTGCGAAAACGTTCAGGTTGAATATCGAGATCGATATTGCCATAAACACTGGGAGCGATTGCGCGTTGCATTTCACTGATATCACGGCTGGAGTAGGACATAACATCTTCACCTGAGGGCTGGTTGATATGGCGACAATGATAATGAAGCTAAAACGAAAGAAGAATTACAGAGATTAAAACTGTAAGTCGGTTTGATGAGCTCTTTCAGGCTTGCTTTCCAGAAGAATATTTCTAAACTGAAGGCTGGAATAACAGCTTGGAGCATGTGATGAAACTGGCATATGAGACTGAAGAAATTCTGGCGCATCACCCTTATTTAAAGGTTCAGGAAGAATTAGGCAGGCGTTTACACGGTGGCTTTGATGAGCAGGGGCGTTATCTGTCTCCCCGAACATTGCATCGTTCTGAAGCCATCGAAAACTGGCGACAGCAATTAAGACAACGCGGCTTTCCTGTCATTGATGAATCAAGACGCGTGCTTGAATGTGATAGTTACCCGAATGCAGCGCAGCATAAATTCCTTTTGCAGCATGGATTATCACAATCCTTGTTTAATGCTTTAACGGTGACAGGTATCACCGAAGCCAAAGGAGAAATTCTTGCCGGTATGGACAGCCCGGATTTTCAGGACATCATTGTCGAGGATATAAGTGAAACGGCACTAGGCCATTTAAACAAAGGTTTGATGAAAGCCCATGGTCTGGATGAGGGTGGTGAAAAAGAGCAGGGTATTGGTGGTCATGATGAAATGTGGTTTGCAATTCGTGACCTTCTTTTTCATGACTCAGGTTTTCCTTTAGTAGAACCGGGTCCGGGTATTTTTAGGGAAAGCACAGGCAGGGAAATGCCACAGATTCCTGAAATGTTTGAAGGCATGCTTTCGCTTTTTGTGAATGTCTTGATGATTGAATATCGCGCAGAAAAATTCTTTAGCATTTGCCAGTCACTCTTTCTAGATAAGGAATTGTTTATCGATAAACGTGAGCAGGCAACAAAGGCAGCAGAAATTGTTGAGCGTATTCGAAAAGATGAAGGGCCGCATGTCGCTTACCTTGAAACCATAATTTCCGAATTTCGTAGTTTTACAATCCGAACCGTCGATGGAAAAGAAGTTAAGGGAAGTGACATCATCGATGAGTTCATAGAAAGGATGGTGCATTGGCATTCTGATGAGCTTTTGGTGCTAAGCAGGAATAATAATCAGCAGGAAATTGAAAGCAGGATTCTTGCTATCAAGGACGGGGAGTTGCTGGTGACAGCTTTTAGAGCATTGAATCCTTAAGAGTTTCTATTTTGGGTGGTCTTTATTACGTACCACCCAAAACAAAAAACTTTCTATTCAAGAAAAACTAGTTTAGGCAACTTCAAATAAAGAAGCTGCACCCATGCCGCCGCCAATACACATGGTAACAACAGCATATTTTACGCCGCGTCTTTTTCCTTCAAGTAGTGAATGACCGACCATGCGAGCGCCGCTCATACCAAAAGGGTGGCCGATGGAAATAGAACCGCCGTTTACGTTGAGTTTGTTGTAATCAATTCCAAGTTGATCGGCGCAGTAAATCACCTGACAGGCAAAAGCTTCATTTAATTCCCATAAGCCGATGTCATCTACTTTCAAGCCAGCGCGTGTTAATAATTTTGGAATAGCAAACACAGGGCCAATGCCCATTTCGTCTGATTTGCAACCCGCAACGGCAGTGCCGCGATAAATACCAAGAGGTGACAAACCTTTCTGTTCTGCCAATTTACTTTCCATTACAACACAGGCAGAAGCGCCATCAGAAAGTTGTGATGCATTACCCGCAGTAATGAATTTTCCCTCCTTAATCACGCGACCACCTTTATAAACAGGTTGAAGTTTTTGTAAATCTTCAAGCGTAGTAGAAGGGCGATTACATTCATCTTTGTTGATGGTCACTTCTTCATAAGTGGTTTCGCCAGTTTCTTTGTTCACGTTAGCCTTATTAACAGTCATCGGAATGATTTCATCATTAAAAATGCCAGCAGCCTGTGCAGCACCTGTGCGTTGCTGGCTAGAAAAACTATATTCATCCTGTCTTTCACGACTGATGTTGTAGCGTTCAGCAACCACCTCCGCAGTTTCCAGCATTGGCATATACATGTATGGATCGATTTCCAACACTGCTTTTGAAACGGCGCGGTAAGCATTTTTGTGTTTGGTTTGTGTCAGGGAAATACTTTCAACACCGCCGGCAACGGCGATGTCAATTTCATTGGTCATAATACTTTTTGCTGCAGTCACGATAGACATCAAACCGGAAGAACATTGACGTTCTATGGACATGCCTGCAACGGTTTCAGGTAAGCCGCCGGCAATCGCACTTAAACGTCCGATGTTGTAGGCCTGTGTGCCTTGTTGTGCTGCGGCACCAAAAATGCAGTCATCCACTTCAGCTGGATCAATACCTGCGCGTTTAAAAACTTCTTTTACACAAGCGCCGCTTAACACTGGAGCCTCGGTGTCGTTGAAGGCGCCGCGGTAGGATTTGCCTAGGGCGGTTCGGGCGGTACTGACTATCACTGCTTCTTTCATGTTTTTTCCTCTTTGATTGTCGTTTTTTCTTAGGCAAGATAACTTTGGTTTCGTCATGCTGAACTTGATTCAGCATCCAGCTTTTAATCTAGAATTGAGTTATATAAATCTTTCCATGAGGGATTGTCTTTTTCGATTAATGCAACCTTCCAATTTCTTCTCCAGTTTTTTAGTTGTTTTTCTCTTGCTATAGCCTCATTGATGTTTTCTAGTTGCTCAAAGTAAACTAAATTTGTGACATCATATTTTTTAGTAAAACTTTCAACTACGTGTTGTTTATGTTCCCAGATACGTTTTACCAGATTACTTGTTACGCCAATATAAATCGTTCCGTTCCTTTTATTAGAAAGTATGTAAACAAATCCTGAACTCATTTTTCCTTCCTTGGAAAATTTAAATGGATGCTGAATCAAGTTCAGCATGACAAGGTTAAGTCATAAGTCATTCCTGAGAAGGCAGGAATCCAGTTATATCAAGATCGTTGACTACTCACCGAAACAATTTCACCGGTCATGTAACTGGAATAATCCGACGCTAAAAACATCATCACGTTGGCAACTTCCCACACTTCAGCACCACGACCAAAGGCTTCATTCTTAACCAGTTCTGCTAATAATTCTT
>JBECKS010000234.1:0-6535 GCA_040235395.1 Pseudomonadales bacterium
GAGTTAAAGGGAAGCTTGCTACCTGGAAGAAATTTTAAGGTTTTATTATTAAGGTTGAGTTGCGGGATGGTGTTAATTCCACGCATATCACTGATGGCAAATGAAAGTGTCGGATCTTTTATTTTTGTTATTTGACCTTTTGCATTTATTTTAGCTTTATAGTTTGAAGCTAATAGCCCTTCAATATAGATTTTTGAAGTATAGACCGGGATGTCGTAGATGCCTTTTTTTCTAACTTCATTTTCTACAGAGCTTGCTATGGATAACTCTTCTGGAATTGCCCAAAAAACTTCGTTTACGTATTTGGTCGTTTGAACATATTCCTCAAGGTTTTTATCCCATGTTTTTACTTGGTATTTGCGCGTGTAGGGGATGGAAATGATAGGGCCAACTATCTTTTGTGTCCCTGTCCAGTTTTGAGAAACGGAGTTCTCTGCCTGCATTTTGTAATCTCCTCTTTCATTAGATTTAGAGGAAATCATTATTAAGGGAATATTTAGTAATATCGCGATTAGTGCTATCACGAGTAGTTTCATGCTAAGTGCTTTATTCATGGTTAGTCTCCGAGGTTTAGGGTTGGAGACTAGAATGTAAGCGGTGGGTTTGAGTTTATTGTGTGAGTAATATGTGTTTTGTGTGTGTTTTTAGGCTTCAGCCTTGAAAATGCAGGTAACAATCGTGCCCTTAGGCTGATTATCAGAGATTTCTATCTGGGCACTATGAAGCTGCAGAATCTGTTTTACAAAGCTTAGCCCAATGCCGGTGCTTTTTAATTGGGTATCTGGTCTGGCTAGTGAGTAAAATCTGTCAAATACTTTATCCTTAGCATAGTCAGGAATTCCTGTGCCATTATCAGCAATTGAGATGCGAACCTCCTCTAACACTGACTGAATATTGATTGATATTGCACTGTTAAAGGGTGAAAACTCGATAGCATTCTGAATAATGTTATCGAAACACTGGTTGATCAGGAAAGAATCGCCTTTAATCATTCCTGACTCAGATTCAAATATAAATTTTATTTTCTTTTCCTGAATAATTGCCTGTTTTGCGTTTATGATATCTTGAATAATTGATGAAAGATTTATCTTTTCAGGCGCATCCAGTTCAGGAATTTTTTCCAGCTTTACCAGATCAAGTAAGCGATTTATAAAAGCAGTCATTCGTTTGGATTCCCGCTCTATATTTCCTTTGAACTTGTCAAAATCTTCAGCACTCATATCCTTATTTAAAATTTCAGCAGCACCAGAGATAGAAGCTATTGGGCTTTTGAATTCATGAGTTAGTGCATGAGCATACTGTTCCACATAGTTTTTCCCTTCGAGCTCTTCCCTCATTTTCTCCATTGAGCTGCCAAGTAAAGCCAGCTCATTTTCTTTTATGTTGGGTAGGATGGCTTTTTTTCCTTTGCTTACTTCTTCGGCATAGAGGGTAAGTTTTCTTATGGATGATGTTAGCCAGTAAGCAAGAATTGCACCGCTCATAACAGAAATAATGATAATCATTAAACCATTAAGTTTAATCCGATTGATAACGGCATTAATAAAAGGTTGAACATCACCAGTATTTTTCCCTACGGTAAGTACGCCAATGATTTCACCATTTCTTTTGATAGGGGAGGCAACATACATCACCGTGGTGATTTTATTATTTGGATTATCTGGTGTGCTGCGTGCGCCATATTTACCACGCAGAGTTAGGTAAACATCATTCCATTGAGAATAATCTGCGCCGATCAGGTGCCCCCACTTCTCAGGGTGTGAGTGATATCTGACTATTCCATTTTTGTCAGTAATGTAGATTCTGAAATCAGAGCTATTTTTTTTAATGGAATAAATATCCATTGAAATTTTTCTTTTAACAAAGGCGTCCACTGATTGGGCGAACTTGCTATTTGTTAAATCTGTACTTTGAAACTCTTCAGAAACAAGTTCAGCTAATAAATTTGAGATATCAATCAGTGTTTCTTCTGAGGATTGCCTCATAGCTGGTTTTATCTCTTCACTGATTACCATAACGAGATAATATGTAGCAGCTCCTAAAATGAGAAAGTATGCAAGGAATATTCTGAGCGTTAAGGTCATTATATTTCTTCCAAGCTCAAGCTGTATCCCAAGCCTCTATGGGTTTTAATAGGATTGGCATGCTCGTCAATTTCTTTTAGCTTGGCTCTTAATGATTTTATATGTGTGTCAATTGAACGATCTAGAGCGACGTCAGGTAAATCTCTCACAACCGACATAAGTTGCTCTCTGCTGAATACATACTCAGGCTTGCTGATGAATTTGTTTAGTATTTTGTATTCAAATCCAGTCAGGTTTAATTCCTGAGACTTATATAAAATGCACTTTTTGTTGTTATCAACAAAAAAGAATTGAGAACGGTTTTCTATCTCTTTTTGAGCGGGTTGGTGTTTGTTTAATCTTAGCCTTACACGCGCGGCTAATTCTCTTGGGCTAAAAGGTTTGGTGACATAATCATCTCCGCCGATTTCCAAACCTACTACACGGTCTATTTCTTCAGATCTGGCTGTCAGGAAAATTATCGGCAAGTCGGAGAATGTTCTAATTTGTTTACAGGTTTCAAAGCCATTTTGATCAGGAAGGCCAACATCAAGAATCAACAGGTCAATTCCGCCTTCCTGAACTCTTTGAAGTCCGTCAATAGCAAGGTTTTTCCACTCGCACTCAAAGCCTTCTGAGTTCAGGGCATAGATGATGTTATCTGCGATGCTTGGTTCATCTTCGATGATGAGGATGGTTTGACTCATTATCATTCTTGTAATGTATTGATTTTAAGTTTTTGTGTGGATAGTGCTTATGGTACTTCCTCAAAAAGTATTAGAATCCCTGAAGGCATAATAAAAATAATAACAGGATATTCCTTCCCAAGGAGGCTTTGTGAGTCATTCTAAAATAATAGCTAACTTATTGATATCTTTGATATTTGTAACCTTTCTTGCTTCATGTGATTTATTCAAGAAAAAAGAGGGTGTGTCTGAGACAAATCAGCAAGATGATCAATGGGCTACATATATCGATAAATATGATGAGGGATGGGTTCCATCTGAAAGCCCTATAAAAATTAAATTTAAGCATGCAGTGGTTGAAGACCAAAAGGTCGGGCAGATAGTTGAAGGAGTGGTAGATATTCAGCCTAAAGGTGCTTTTGATGTGCTTTTTACTGAAGTCAATGAAATCACTATTGCGCATTCAGAGAGACTTAAGTCTGGTCAGATTTACTCGATAAAAGTATTCCCCAATAAGTTATTAGGGGTGAATGAAAAGCTAGAACCATTTTCCTTCGAAGTACAGGCGCTCCAACAGAGCTATGAATTAAACGTTTCTGGAATACAGCCTGGCGATAAGAAAAACCTTATGACTTTGTCGGGAACGATAAAGACTTCTGATACGGCAGATTCAATAGCAATTGAGGATTCTTTAAAAGCCGTACAGGGAAAAAATGAATTATCAATAAGCTGGACACATGAAGATGATCGACTAGGCCATGAATTTGTAATAAGTGGCATAGAACGTCTGGATGAAATGTCAAAACTTTCATTAACGTGGTCAGCTGAAGAAATAGGTTTGGCTGAAAAAGGAAGCAAGGACATTGAGGTACCAGCACTCGGGTCTTTTCTTGTAACCGCTGCAAGATCAGTTCAAAAACCTGAACAATATGTAGAAGTAAGTTTTTCTGAAGCTCTTGATAGGAATCAGAATCTTAAGGGATTGATTAAATTAGATGGTTCAGAAGTTAAAACAAAAATTGATGGAAGCAAGATAAGAATTTACCCAGCAAAGAAAGCCTCAGGAGCAATAGCGCTTGAAATTCAAAAGACTGTGTATAGTTCGAATAAAATTCCTTTGCCTAAGGATTATTCCTCAGAGGTAATTTTCGTTTCCCAGAATCCTTCGGTTCGATTTGTTAGTAAAGGATCTATCCTACCACCTTCAGATAACCTGTCTGTTCCGTTTGAAGCTATTAATGTAAATGCTGTTTGGGTTACAGCATTTAAAGTTTATGAAGACAACCTTCATCAATACCTTCAAAACAGGGATATTTATAGAGGTGGTATTGATCAGGACACTGGTAGATATCTTTGGAGGAAGAAAATTCAACTACCGTCTTTACCATTGGATAAATGGCAACGTTACGACATTGATTTAAATAACTTGATGAGAAATCATTCTGATGGGCTGATAAACCTGACATTGGAAATTGAACGATCTGTTTCAATTTACCCTTGTGAAGTTCAGGCCGAACAATCTACCTTGTCTGAACTTAAGAGCTATGACGGTCCAGGTAATGAACTGCGTGGTGCAAATTATTCCATAAGAGATCGATATTACGAAAACAATGGTTATTTGAACTGGAATGACAGGGATAACCCATGTAAGGACTATTACTACCGTTATGGAAATAAAAGCAAAACATCGAAAAACTTTCTTGTATCGAATTTGGGATTAGTTGCTAAGCAAGGTACAGATGGTGTTCTTCATGTCACTGCAACTGAATTAAGCTCTGCTGAAAGCGTTAGCGGTGCAAAAATAAAAGTATTTAATTATCAGCAGCAACTTTTAAGAGAAGGTAAAACCAATTCAGATGGAATGGTTTCCCTTAAGCTTGATAGCAGGCCCTTTTACTTGGTAGCCGAAAAAGGAGAGCAAAAGGGATATCTACGAATTCCAGTTAACTCAGCAATTCCTACTAATAATTTTGATGTTGGTGGCGTAAAGGTTAATAAAGGAATAAAAGGATTTATTTATGGAGAAAGAGGTGTCTGGCGCCCTGGGGATAATATTTATCTAACATTCATGCTGGAAAACAAGTCTGGAGAACTGCCCGAACTACATCCGGCTAGTTTGGATTTCTTCGATCCAAAAGGTGTTAAAACGGCAAGCCTGATAAATAGCGAGCCAGTTGGAGGTTTATATACTTTTACTTTAAAGACAGATGAGTCATCTCCAACAGGAACCTGGAAGGCAATTGTAAAGTATGGTGATGAGTACTTTGAGAAATCAGTAAAAATAGAAACCATTGTTCCCAATAGGTTAAAGCTGGAGTTGGATCTTGGCGAATCTCCAATCAAGCTTACTGGTTCGTCTTTAACTTATGGGATTGAGGCTCAATGGCTTAATGGAGCAATTGCCAGAAACTTGAATGCAGATGTTGAGATGACTTTGTCTCCAACTCAGACGGAAATGGAAGGTTATTCTCAATATGTTTTTGATGATCCCGCTTCACAGTTCAAAAAATCCAAAAAGGAAATTTTCAAAGGTAAGTTAGATGAAGCGGGTAAGGCTTCATTTAGCATCTCTCCAAAAATTTATGATGCACCTGGAATGTTAAGAGCAACTTTTGTATCAAGGGTATTTGAGAAGAGTGGTGCGTTTAGTAAATCGATTCAGCATGAGAACTTGATGCCCTATAACCAGTTAGTAGGAGTTAATATCCCAGCTGGAGATGGTTATATGGATGCCATCTCCAGAGATAAGAATCATCCTGTACAAATAGTTTCTATAGATAGTGAAGGAAATCCTATAAAAGGCACAAGGCTACATCTTCGACTTTATAAACTTGGTTGGAGATGGTGGTGGGATCAAACTGATGAGGGTTTGGCAAACTATCTACGAAGTCGTAGCACAAGAACTATTTCAGATGAAATTTTGAATACAGATGAGAATGGGATTGCCCGATGGAATTTTGCTGCGAATAAATATGACTGGGGTCGACATTTACTTCGGGTTTGTGATGAAACCAGTGGCCATTGTTCAGGTAAAGAAGTTTATCTGGGATGGAGTTGGAGTAATCAATCTAATCCGGATGCGGCGACGCAATTAATTCTGGGTACTGATAAAAAGAAATATGAAGTTGGTGATGTGGCTAAAATCAGTATTCCAGCTTTTGAAAAAGGACGCCTACTGTTAAGTATTGAAAATGGAAGTAGTGTTTTAGATCAGAAATGGCTTAATTTGAAACCCGGCGAAAATAGTTTTGAAGTGCCTGTGACTGCAAATATGGCGCCCAATGCGTATGTTAACGTTTCATTGATTATGCCTCACCTTAATAGGAGTACTGATGCGCCGATTCGTTTATATGGTGTTACGCCTATTCTTGTTGAAAATCCCGAAACGCATTTAAATCCGGTTATTGAGTCTCCTGATACTGTTAGGCCAGAGAGTGAACTTAAGTTCAAGGTAACAGAGGAGTCGGGTAGGGCTATGAGCTATACAGTTGCACTTGTTGATGAAGGGTTGCTAGGGATAACAGCTTATAAAGCGCCAGATCCTCACGGCAGCTTTTATAAGAGAGAGGCGCTTGGTGTTCTGACCTGGGATTTATTTGATGGTGTTATTGGAGCCTATGGAGCTAATTTAGAGCGTTTGCTAAAAATTGGGGGTGGAGATAAAAATGAAAATGATGAGGGTGATGAAAAGCGAAGATTTCCGCCAGTTGTAAGATTTCTTGGAGCATTCAATATAGCGCCAGGAGAAACTGCTAATCATAGTATAAAGCTTCCACAGTATATGGG
>JBECKS010000008.1:0-22450 GCA_040235395.1 Pseudomonadales bacterium
TTTTGGGCGTTATGATGGTCAGGCAGTAACTTGCGATGATTTTGTAGCTTGCATGGAAGAGATTTCAAATAAGGATCTTACGCAATTCAAACGCTGGTATTCTCAAGCAGGTACACCTCAGTTAAAAGTAGTGAGTCAATATGATGCTGAAGAAAAAAAATTAAGTCTGAAACTTTCGCAGCATTGCCCAGCAACGCCTGGGCAGGAAAATAAAAATTCTTTTGTGATTCCTGTTCGTATTGCACTGTTTTCTTCTCAAGGCAAAAAATTAAACTTTTCTGTTGATGGTCAGGCCGCTACTGATGAAGCCTTGCTGGTTCTGGAAGAAGATGTTCAGGCGTTTCACTTTTCAAATGTAGAAGAGTCTCCACTCTTATCTTTGCTAAGAAATTTTTCAGCACCAGTAAAATTGCTCTATAACTACAGCCTGGAAGAGCTCGCCTTATTAATGGCCTTCGATGATGATGGATTTAATGCATGGGATGCAGGCCAGCGTATTTTTCTGAATGTGCTTGAATCCCTGGTGGAGGATTATAAAAAAGGTAACGAGCTGAAATTTAACGATAATTTACGTATGGCATTGCAAACGCTTTTTGAGCGTAAGGATATCGATAAAGCCTTGCTTGCTCGCATGCTAAGTATTCCAAGTCAATCCTATCTTGCCGAACAGTACAGTGTGATTGATGTTGATGCGGTAAAGGCTTCGCATAATTTTCTTGAGCTATCCATTGCCAATATTTTCAAAAATGAGCTTCTTGATCTTTATACAAATAATGCAAGCAATGAAAGTTATCAGGCGAGTGCTGAACAAATTGGTCAGCGAAGTCTGAAGAATGTGGCGCTGCGTTATTTATGTCTATTGGAAACTGAAGATGTGATTCACTTAGCTGAAACACAAATGAGCAAGGCGCATAACATGAGTGATGAAAGTGCTGCATTCAGGGCCTTGGTTTTTATGGATAATACTGACTTTAACGCTCAGAGACAGCAGGCGATTGAATGCTTCTATGATCGCTGGAAGGAAGAAGCTCTGGTGATTGATCAATGGTTTAGCATTCAAAGCAGTTCAAGGCGTGATGACTTGTTGTCTGAAGTTAAAGCTTTGCTGACACACGCAGATTTTGATTTCAGAAATCCAAACAGGGTTCGTTCTGTGCTGGCAGCTTTTGCACAGAATTTTGAAAAATTTCATGCAGCAGACGGATCTGGCTATGCTTTTTTTGCTGAACAGATCAAGGTGCTTAATGGCATCAATCCTCAAATTGCTGCAAGGCTTGTCGCTTCTTTAATTCACTGGAAGCGCTATGAGGGGGTGCGTGGTAAATTGATGAAACAGCAATTGGAAATGCTCAAGGAACTACCCAAACTTTCCAAGGACGTTTATGAAATCGTGGAAAAAGCACTCTTGTGATTGAAATATTTTTCACTAGAAATAAAAAAGGAGGCTGATGCCTCCTTTTTTAGTTTTGAAGATGCATACCTGAGATTAGAAATAAGTTTCCCAAGCTAAGCGCACGTGATCTTCCTTCGCTACACCTGTGGTAGCATCAAAACCAATGCCTTTAATGACATTAGGCGCATTACCATCTGCATAGGCAGTCATGCCTTCAAGAATGATTTTTGAATCTTCGCCTACGCGTCGACTGCTTTCCATAACAGCAATATAGGAATCGAAGTCCAGATCCTGAATGACACCAATTAGAATAGTGGGGTCAGCAACACTGTTTTTCGCATAACGGAAACCAACAAATAAATCATTCTGATTAGGTGTTGTTGCTTCAAAATCACGGCTGTCCCATGAATATTCCATGAGCACGCCAAGGTCAGAAGTACTTCCAAATATGCTGTTGAAAGTATATTCAAAACCTGTAGTAATCGCCTGATAGTCTTCAGTGAAATCTGTAACGCTACCATTAATCACGCCATCATCATCATAGTCATCAGCCAATGGCGTTTTTGGGCTATCACTCTTACGATTAACTCCTTCAAATTTCAATAACCAACCACCAAAAGTTGCCTGATACTCTAATCCAACTTGGGTCATTTGCTCATAGTAAGGCGTTACATATTGCACAGTGGTGAATTGATTATCGGCAACAACAGGGTTATTGATTGGATCTAGAATAGGATCCCGGTTTGTTCCCTCAAAATATGAAATAGCAATATCGTGAATACCCATAGTGTGGCTCCAGCGAAAAGCGAAATCAGTATGCAGTTCTTCAGCGCCTGATTCATACAGGGCATCATCTTCCTGATTAACCATTGTTGCCATGTTTGTTCCAGCAGCGAGAGGAGCATAAGGATTAGGAACAAGCACAGGGTTTAGTCGACCTTCGTTACGTTGAAATAACCTTTCTCTAAAGCCAGGTAATACAAAGAAATCGAAATTACCGTAGTCGCGAACGAAGGTGAGGTTGAGCATGGGTTGTCCAAGTTTATCTTCGCCATCTACATCACTTCGTAAATCATCCTGGTTGATTACATCAACAAGGTGCTGGCTTTCAGTCACTCCCCAGAAAACCTTTCCAATACCCATTCTCGTTTCCCAACGGTTGCTGTCTGCAACATGCGTCCAGAGAAATTCTCGAATATCTCCATAACTACGATGCGCTGTTCTGGTTTCACCAAAATTAAAAATGGGAATGGGAATGACGAAAGGAACAAAACCCTCGTGTTCAAGATGAATAGGATCTTCGAAACGTGTTACCGAAAGGTAGGGTGTGAATACCCAGCTGTCCTTTCCGTTATTCCAGCTGTAGGAAATTTCCTGTTGAAAATACGCAGTCAGCAATTCATTTCTACGCTGTTCAGGAGAAACCGGGTAGTTGTCGTAAAATCGGCTTTGTAGAGCGAAGGTATTGTCGAAGTTGACATCTTCAATCTGGAAGGCGAGTGCGCTTTGACTAAAAAAACCTGCAAGGCAAATAGCTGCCAGAGACTTTAGTGAGTTTCCCATTTTGTTATTATGAATTCCCATATTCCACTCTCTTGTTTTAAGTAATCGTCAGTTCGCTGTTTTAATGCCTGAAACAGCAGTTTAGCCAAGCTGGCTTATTCACCAATGTGAGCCTTTTTCCTTGCTGACAGAATCGCTGATTGTAGCCTTAGTTGACTTAATATCCAACCAGACTCAGTTTGAGTCATGTCATAACAACGCCGTTTTAGGGCTAGGAATATTCTGTTCGCTAATGAGTATTTCCTCTTCAAAAAAGACATCTTTCTTGAGTCTTTCAATGGCCTTGAAGTAATCATACTCACTGCTCAAAGGCTTCCAGTTCAACCCGTCATTGAGAATGAAGGCATTGGTAAAAAATTCCTTACCTACATCAATGCCCTGAAGACCAACCAATGATTCTGCTGCGTTGACTAACACAAGTGCACCAAAGGTTTGTGACCAGTTAGCAAAGGTAACCTGTTTTACTTCACGCTCAGGGCTCAACTGAAGCTCCCCATTGTTGATGGCGGAGTTCACAATTTCGTGTGCGCGTTGTTCCAGAGCAATTTCCAGCTCAATCTGTTCCCGTTTGCGTTTTTCAGAAGTACGTTTAAGGATGGCTGGGTTTTTCACCGACAGTACACACATGAACTGGCTAGGGTAGAGCTTTGAAAAATAAAGGTAGGCAATTTGCAGCCCCATCATTTGTTCTCGACCATTTCCCTTGAAGTCATTAAGTTTGCCGAAAAGCTGCTGCAAATCCTTTAGCCCTTCATTGGAAACAGCGACTAGTAAGTCTTCCTTGCAGGAAAAATGATTGTAGACAGTGCCCTTGGAGTAGTCGCAACGCTCAGTTACCTTGTCCATGGTAAGCGCATTCAGACCTTCGCTCTCAATGATATCCCTGGCAATATCAACAAGTTCCAGTTCACGTTGCAACTTAAGTTGTTGTTTTTTATCAGTTTGTTCCATAGAAAATGACTGTTTATAGACAAAAGTCACATGGTTTTTGACTATCATGTCAGAAAATGACGATTAGTCAATTTTCTGCAGCGTCAGCTTTCCTGACTTGAAGGAAGGTTTTCTGGAACCTGGTAGCAAAGGTGAGGGGTGTGCGTTTTTTTCTGCCAGCCGTGCTTTTCAACTCAGGCGTTATTTTACCTGCATGCCAGGTTTAGCACCTGAATCTGGAGAGAGTAAGAATATCTCTTCGCCACCGGGGCCTGCCGCAAGCACCATACCTTCTGATACGCCAAAGCGCATTTTGCGTGGAGCAAGATTCGCAACCATCACTGTCAATCTACCAACCAGCTGTTCGGGTTGATAAGCGCTCTTGATGCCCGCAAAAACCTGTCTCTGTTCATCACCAAGGTTAAGCGTAAGTTTTAACAGTTTGTCAGCACCATCAACATGTTCAGCATTAATGATTTCAGCAACACGTAAATCTACTTTTGCAAAATCATCAAAAGAAATGAAAGAGCTTTCTTTTTCCTGTTTCGTGGCTGCATCATTATTTTGTGACGAACCTGTATTTTCTTTGGCTTCATTCATCATGGCTTCTACTTTATCACTCTCTAAACGGTTCATGAGCGCTTTGAACGCATTGATACGATGATTCAATAACAGTTTTTCAGAATCCGGCCATTGCTGTGGATCGATATTAAGGAAGGTTTCACTTTTTTCTGCGAGCACAGGCATAACAGGCTTGAGATAAAGTACCAGCAGGCGGAAACAGTTAATACCTACAGAGCACACATCCTGAACCTGCTTTTCAGTACCCTCCTGTTTAGCAAGCACCCAGGGTTTGTGCTCATCAATATATTGATTGGCTTTATCAGCAAGCGCCATGATTTCGCGAATGGCTTTTGAAAATTCCCGTTGCTCATAAAGTTCAGCAATTTTGGGGGCGCTTTGTTGTATTGTGCTCAGTAACTCATTGGCAGTGTTTTCATTTGAAAGCATGCCCTCATGTTTTTTATTTATAAAACCGGCACAGCGACTAGCGATATTAACGACTTTACCAACTACGTCTGAATTAAATCGTTGAACGAAGTCTTCCATGTTCAAATCAATATCTTCCACGCGGTTATTCAATTTGCAGGCAAAATAATAACGTAAGGCTTCAGCTTCAAGATGCTTGAGATACAATTGTGCATTAATTGCCGTGCCGCGGGATTTTGAAAGTTTTTCACCATTGACGGTAAGAAAACCATGAGCATAAATACCGTTTGGTAAACGATATTTTGCCGCTGTTAACATGGCAGGCCATAGCAGGGCATGGAACTGGATAATATCCTTGCCAATGAAATGATAGAGTTCCGCTTCACTGTTCTCATTCCAGAAACTCTCGAAGTCTATGTTTTCCCTGTCACAAAGATTCTTGAAGATACTGATGTAACCAATGGGCGCATCCATCCAGACATAAAAATATTTTCCTGTGGTGCCTGGAATTTCAAAACCGAAGTAGGGTGCATCACGACTGATATCCTTATCCTGTAAGCTTGCTTCCAACCACTCATCAAGTTTGTTGGCAATTTCATCTTGCAAGACACCACTACGTGTCCAGCTTTTTAACATGTCAAGGTAGTTTGACTGTTTGAAAAAGTAATGCTCACTTTCTTTTTCGATAGGCGTGCTACCCGAAAGTACAGAGTAAGGATTAAGTAATTCATTGGCGTTATAGGTTGCACTGCATACTTCGCAGTTGTCACCGTACTGGTCCTTAGCTCCACATTTTGGACATTCACCTTTTACATAACGGTCTGCCAGAAAAAGTTGTTTCTCTGGATCGAAAAGTTGTTTGATGGATCGTACTTCAATCGCACCAGCGGTTTTGCTTCTTTCATAAAACAGGCACGAAAACTCCCTATTTTCATCCGAATGTGTTGTGTAGTAGTTATCGTATTCAATGTTGAAACCTTTCAGGCTGCTCAAACGTTCCTGATGCACTTCATCAATCAGTGCTTCAGGTGTTATGCCACGTTGTTCTGCATTCAGCATCACTGCAGTACCGTGAGTATCATCTCCACACACTGCATAACATTCATTGCCCTGCATTTTCTGGAAACGCACCCAGATATCCGTCTGTATATGCTCAACCATATGGCCAAGGTGCATCATGCCATTGGCATAGGGCAGGGCGCTGGTGACCAGAATCTTACGTTTGGGCTTCGAGCTCATGTTGATGGGCTTCCTGAAAATTGCTTTTTTTATTTGTGTGCTGAAAGGGCTGAAAGAATACCAGATTTTTTATCGTTTGGTTGAGGGAAATAAAACGCGTATTATTTTGGCAGCCATATTTGGAGAAAAGTCATGCAATCAGTTATTCGTTATTCCGACGCCTTACCCTTGCAGGGTGAAAGTGGATTCAGTCGACGCATTTTTGTTGATTCCTGTCGACTCGATGAAGAGCATTTGCAGGTGCGTGGAGAGCTGGTTGATAACCGGGCAGATTATCAGGATATGGATAAGGAGATTGCGGTTCATGGGATGGTGGTTCGTTTAACTATCAATATGAATAGTAGAAAGATTACGCGCTCAGAAATGGTATTACCCCAGATGGCCTTTGCCGGCATCTGCTCAGAACAAATGCCTGCAAAAGCGGAAGAGCTGGAAGGAACGCCCATTGGCAAAGCCTTTACGCAAAAAGTAGCAGAAGTCTTTGGTGCAACCAGAGGTTGCATGCATCTGATGACACTCTATCGAGCTATTGGTGTTGCCATGAATCAGGTGACTTGCTGGAACCATAGCTTTCCCTTTCTCGATGAGCAGTGCCAGCCAGAAAATGTACCTACTGCCATGGCTGTCATTGAATCAAGCATCATCAATAGCTGCCATGCCTGGCAGGAAAAAGATGGTGGTGTATGTCAGGATTTTGAAAATGGTGTTTATGGCCCCATGCTTGAGCGGTGCACGCCAAAGTTGTTAGGGCGCTGGCAGCAGTACAAGGATGAAAACGATTAGCGTAGAATGCGCCCTTTGTTTACGAAATTCAGAAATTAGTTATTAATTGGGAAATAATTATGAGTATCAAGTCAGATAAGTGGATTCGGCGCATGGCTGAAAATGAGGGCATGATTGAGCCTTTTGAGCCAGGGCAGGTTCGTTATAAAGATGATGCGCGAATTATTTCATATGGAACGTCCAGTTACGGCTACGATGTAAGATGTGCTGCTGAGTTCAAGGTTTTCACCAATATTCATTCTTCAACGGTTGATCCGAAATACTTTGATGAAAAAAGTTTTGTGGATTTTGAAGGCGACTGCTGTGTGATTCCACCCAATTCCTTTGCGCTTGCAAGAACCGTTGAATATTTTCGAATCCCGAGAAATGTACTGACAGTTTGTTTGGGTAAATCTACCTATGCGCGTTGCGGTATTATCGTGAATGTCACGCCACTTGAACCTGAATGGGAAGGGCATGTCACCCTGGAGTTTTCTAATACGACTACCTTGCCTGCAAAAATCTATGCAAACGAAGGTGTTGCGCAGATGTTGTTCTTTGAATCAGACGAGCAGTGTGAAACTTCCTACAAGGATCGTGGTGGCAAGTATCAAGGGCAAACCGGCGTAACACTTCCCAAGACATAATTTTCATCATGTCTAAGGCATCGGTTATTTTTAAAAGCTTTCCGACCAACAAGAGGGTATTGGTTTCATTTATTTAAATGCGCCCTTTGAATTTCAATGATTCGCCTTACACTTATTAAAAAAGAAAGTTGTCACAATTGCAGGGTTCTCTATCAGGAACTGGCCTTTCTTGGGCTTTCGTCGCAAGTTGAAAAAAGAGATATCGAGCAGGATGTAAAAGCAAAGGAATTGTTACTTGCGGGAGGACAAGGAACAGTACCTTGTTTGTTGATTGAAAAGAATGGTGCGGAAGGTGGTTGCGAAAAGGAATGGATTTATGGGCTTGAGGAAATTACCAGTTATTTGAGAGCGCTATGACAGTATTAGTTATTCATCTGAAAGCCAGCAACCATCTTTAAGCGGTGTGGTTCCTTCCACGTAACGTATCTTGTTCTTTGCATTATTGCCGCTAGGTATTGTCAGGCTTTTTCTGCCATCTCGTAATTCTTTCTCTTCCTTTGTTAATTCAGGATTGCAGCTGTTACTGTTTTTTTCCTGCTTATCATTTTGATTGCTGTCTTTTTTGTCCGACATATAAACCTCATTTAATTTCAGAAATGATTTTTTAGCAAACTATGCCTGAGTTTAGTTTTTGTGATTTATTCGTCTATCAGTTGATAACCTGCACCGCGAACAGTTTTCAGATATTCCTTGGAAAAGGGCTTATCAATTTTCTGCCGCAGATTGTGGATATGTATTTTCAGGACTTCAGCCTCTGGGCTGTCGTCGCCCCATAGGGCATATTCAAGACTTTGTTTGCTAACAACTTCAGGCGATTTTTTCATGAGAACGGAAAGCAGTTTTCTGCAGGAAGAGTTAAGGTCGATGCTTTTTCCTTCTCTACTAATTCGCATGCTTTTCTGGTCAAATTCCAGATCACCCACTTTGAGAATATTGGTATCTGAAACTTTTCTTTTGCTAAGAATGCTCAGGCGAGCAAGCAGTTCCAATATATCAAAAGGTTTTACCAGATAATCATCTGCGCCCACATCAAAACTTGATAGTTTGTCTTCAATATCGGCGCGAGCTGTTAGCATGATGATGGGTGTTTGTTTACCCAGTTCTTCTCGAATACGCCTGCAAACTTCGATGCCGTTGACTTGTGGCAAATTTATGTCGAGCACAATGACTTCGTATTCATTTTCTTCGACAAGGTTCAAACCGGTTTTGCCGTCGTAGGCATAGTCAACCACGATATCCTTGCTTTCCATGGCAGCAGCGAGGCTCGCACATAAATCAATATCATCTTCTACCAGTAGTACCCGCATGCATTAGTCTCATTATTTTCCCTGACTCTTGCATGCGCTATGAACTTTTAAGGGGAATCAGCCTCAAGCGCCTTTGAGAGAACCAGTGAAAATTCTTCTTCGTTTAATTCGCCAATAACCCTTAGTGATTTTAGTTCTTTCCCGTCTGGGGTCAAAAATAAAAACGCAGGGGGGCCAATTACGCCGTATTTTTTCATCAAAGCTTCGTTTTCAGGGCTCATTTCGGTGAGATCAATCTTGATTTTACGGAATTGAGAAAGCTGGGCCTCGACTTCAGGAGCTACAAACACTTCATGTTCCATCATTTTGCAAGCCGTACACCATTCAGCATAAAAATCTATCATCATGTGCTGGGAAGGATTGTGGGCGATAATGTTGTCAAGTTCCTCCATAGAATGAACCATTTCATAGTGAATATGCTCTTTGTTTGAAACTTGTAAGTTGAAGCTATAGCCAAGCAGTGACAGCGCAAGTAATGCACTGGCAACAGACCCAGCCAATGCCGCTTTTCCACTAAAAAGCCGGGTGAGATAAACACTGACAAAGGCAGCAAGAGCGGCCCACAGAATGAAAGTGATCCAGTCAGGTGTAACGCGATCAATAATCCAGATGGCTGCGCTTAGGAGGAAAATGCCCATAACGCGTTGAACCTTGTCCATCCAGGCACCCGCTTTGGGAAGCAGCCAGCCAGCAGAAAGACCTAAAAGTAGCAGGGGTGACCCTAGTCCCATGCCAAAGCTGAACATGGAGCCTGCACCTAACCAGATATCACCAGTTTTGGTGACATAGGTTACTGCTGCCACGACAGGAGGCACCACGCAGGCACTGACAATAAACGCAGAAATGAAGCCCATGACAGCAGCGCTAAGGTAAGAGCCACCTTGCTGTGAGTTGCTGATGTTTGACAAGCGAGTCTGTATGCCTGATGGCATTTGTAACTCATAAAGACCAAACATCGACAGCGCCATGGCAAACAGTGTGAGTGAAATCAACACCAGCGCCAGAGGCTGTTGAAACCAGTTAGCCAGGTTACTGCCAAAGGTGCCTGCAAGGACACCAATGCTTGCATACACCAAGGCAATGGGTAGCACATAAGCCAGCGAAAGCGAAAAGCTCTTCAGCTTAGTTGCATCTTTCTGACCCACAATAATCTTGGAAAGAATAGGGAACATGGGGTAGGAGCAACCAGCAAAAGCAGTGGCAACACCCACAGCGAAATAAATGAAAAGCGTGTAGAAAACGCTCTGGTTGGCGAAACTGTTGAGGAAACGGTCGCTGGTTGATTGATAAGCGCTTCCCTGTGTTTGCTTGGTATCAAGCAAACGCTTTTGTGGTGGATAACATAAACCAGCTTCAGCACAGCCTTGATAGGAAATTTCCAGGGCATCAGTAGAAGGTACATCGAGTTTAAGTATTAACTCATGGTGATAAACCTGCACTTCCCCAAAATAGGGATCCTGCTTGGTTTCTGATTCAGGAAAATAGGGCGTTAAATCAATTCTTTCTCCAGCGGATTTTATCTTTAAACGACTCTGATAAAGATAATAGCCATCGGCAATTTCCCATTTCATGTTGAGCGTGTTGCCGTCAATGCTATGTGTGAGTCTGAAGGCATCATCAACAGGCAGGAATTTATCTTCTTCTAATGCTTCGTTAGCCGTGTTCGCAGTTTCTACATTGCTAGAATCACCAATAGTTGTGTCTTCGTTAGCAAAGCTGAATGATGTGCTGAGTGACGCAGTAAAGGCACTAAGGATTACAAACGAGGTCAACAGGAAACTTCTCATGGATTTTCTCTTTTTTAGATATGGGTGGATTTCAGGAAAGTCTAGACAGGGAAAGGTTTAGTTGCGGTTAAAGGCAAAGTTGACGTAAAAATTTTGTGCCAGAGTATGCCTATACCTAGCGTTAACCTTGCAGTATTTATGCTTGCCTCACATGTAGAGATAGAGGCCATGTCATGAGTTTTAAACGTAGATTTGCTTCCCTGATTTCCCCACTTTTTTTAATCCTTCCTTTAGCAGTGAGTGCTGATGTTATCGATAAGCAGGCATTCAAGATGGAAGACTACAAAGGACAATTCGTTTACATGGATTTCTGGGCATCCTGGTGTGGTCCCTGTCGAGCTTCGTTTCCCTGGATGAATACCCTTCATGATGAACTGGATGGCAAGGGTTTGAAAATCATTGCCGTTAATCTTGATGCAGAAAAAGAAGATGCTGAGGATTTTCTAGAAGAATTTCCTGCAAAGTTTTCAATTATTTTTAATCCCGAAGGAGATATGGCGGAACAGAGAAAACTGAAAGGTATGCCAAGTTCATATTTCTTCGGCCCTGATGGCAATGTGCTTTTCAGTCATGTGGGATTCAACTTGGGTGAAGCGGATGCCTTGAAAGCAAAAATCAGGAAAGCGATGGCAGATTATGCTGCAACTAATCAGAAATCAGGAGAATAGAGGGTTAATGATGAAATTTTACCGAATAACAGCCTGGATGCTTTTGATGGCGATTAGTAGTTGTGCCGATATGGGTGTTAAGCCCTGGGAAAGAGATGTGTTGGCGAAACCGGAAATGGCTTTGAACAGTGATTCACTCACTACTTCACTGGATGAACATATTTATTTCAGCAAAGAAGGATCGAGTGGTGGTAGGGGATTTGCTGGTGGCGGATGTGGGTGTAACTGATATGACGATGAAAAAACATAAAAAGATTAGTACGGGTCTGGCAGCAGCAAGTTGTGCGCTGTTCAGTGTTGCAAATGCACCCGTTCATGCAGAAGGGCAAGAAGATATTAATGGCTGGGATGTAAAAGCCGCCTTGTTGCTTTATTCAGAAAACGAAGGAAGGGTTCAGGCAGTCGAACCGGTTATTGAAGGTATCAAATGGCTGGATACCGATGAAACCTTAACAATGAAGCTTGTACTTGATGCGCTAACAGGTGCTTCAGCAAATGGTGCTGTGCCAACGGATTCTACACAGACCTTTACACGTCCTTCAGGAAGTGGAAGTTATCAAACAAAAGCTGGAGATACGCCACTCGATGATACTTTCCATGATACGCGTGGTGCTTTTAATATCGCCTGGGATAAACCACTTTCACGTTTCAATAAAGTGAATCTGTCTGCAAATGTTTCCAAAGAATTCGATTATCTCTCCTTATCAACCAGCGCGCTGTTTAGTCATGACATGAATGACAAGAACACCACGCTAAGCGCAGGTTTGTCACTGGCCTATGACACAATCACACCAATCGGTGGAATCCCTACTCCTTTTGCAGAGATGCAGGATCCCGGTTCCCCTAAAAATGTGGATGGTAAGGATGATACCAAAACAACAACGGATTTATTATTTGGTTTTACTCAAGTGATTGATCGCAACAGCCTGATGCAATTTAATTATTCATTAAGCATGTCTGATGGTTATCACACGGATCCTTTCAAGGTTATCAGTGTGCTTGAGGCAGATGGGCGACCAGAAATACTGGCAGGTTCTGGGGTTAATCTTTCTCGCGTGTTATATGAAAGCAGGCCAGATTCCCGTCAGAAACAAAGTCTGTATGGACAATATAAACGTTATTTTACTGGTGATGTGTTAGATACATCCTATCGTTATCTTTGGGATGATTGGGGTTTGAAATCCCACACCTTTGATGTTCGATATCGATTCACCATGAACGATTATAACTACTGGCAACCTCATGTACGTTACTATCAACAATCTGCCGTAGATTTTTACACGCCGTTTCTTTTGAAAAGCGATGTAGACGTGTTGAATTTGCCAGACAATGGAACTGCGGATTATAGATTAGGAGATTTTGATGCCTACACGCTGGGTGTGGAATACGGGCATAAAAAATGGAAGTTCTCTGGAGAGATTTACCAACAAACAGGCAAGGAACCTGATGGTAAGTTTGGTGAGCTGAATAATCAGGATCTTGCAGTGGATTTGACTGCCTTTATGTTCAGAATAAACTACGACCTTTAATTGAATAACTAGCTCGGCTTTGGCGTTCTGCGTCGCTCTACAGCCTATATCCATGTAGGCGTACGTGGTTTTTATAGCCTCGCTGACGTTATTCATAGTTTTCTTAACAAACGAAAGTTACTAAAACGAAAAGTCATGCTCTCTTTTTCAAAATCTGATTCTTTATATCTTGGTGCTTTCACCGCCATGGCAAGCCCCTGTGAAGTGCTGGTGGATTGCGATGATGAAGCGCTTGCTTTATCGATTTGTGAAGCAGTTA
This sequence comes from Pseudomonadales bacterium, assembly GCA_040235395.1. Taxonomy (GTDB): domain Bacteria; phylum Pseudomonadota; class Gammaproteobacteria; order Pseudomonadales; family JBECKS01; genus JBECKS01. The sequence continues at coordinate 13,075 of JBECKS010000008.1, forward strand.
TGCAGGAAGCACTTCGTATTGAGCAGAAGTTCAGTCGTTACCGAGATGACAATATTGTTTTTCGAATCAATAACGGCAAAGGCAAAGCTGTTGAAGTTGATGATGAGCTTGCGCGCTTGCTGAATTTCGCTGATCAATGTTACCAACTGAGTCATGGTCAGTTTGATATTACTTCTGGTGTGTTAAGAAACATCTGGCGCTTTGATGGCAGCAATCGTATTCCAACAAGAAAGCAGGCAAAGGCCTTGCTACCTAAGCTAGGTTGGAAAAAAGTGTCATGGCAAGCACCCACTTTAATCCTGCCAGAAGGTATGGAAATTGATTTAGGTGGTATTGGAAAGGAGTATGCTGTTGATAACGCAGCACAGATTGCGAGCAAGATTGCCGATGTACCTGTACTCATAAATTTTGGTGGTGATCTATTTGCTTTAAAACCGCCACGAAATAAAAAACATTGGCAAGTCGGTGTGGAAGCTATTGGTGGAAGTGAAAAAAACGCATTGGTTCAATTAGAGCAAGGTGCTTTGGCGACCAGTGGCGATGCCAGGCGTTTCCTTGAAAAAGATGGCGTACGTTATTCTCATGTGCTGAATCCCGTAACAGGCTGGCCTGTGAGTCATGCGCCGCATTCAGTCACAGTAGCTGCCAGAACATGCATTGAAGCAGGTTTTCTTTCAACACTCGCCATGCTTAAGGGAAAAGAAGCAGAAAGTTTTCTGCAGGCACAGGAAGTATTATTCTGGATTCAGCGCTAGTTATTCAGAGGTTCCCCTGATTTTTCTGCGCATTATTTTTCTGATTGTTTTTCTAACTGTTTCATTACCCAGTGCTGCTGTTTTTCAATTTGGGGCAGGGTGGCAAAAATACTTCGTATGTACTCAAATTGGGGTACTTTGCTGGCAATAAGGCGCATCATGTAAGGAGCGCTATCACTAATACTTCCGCCTTGAGTTAATACGCCAAAAGTATAATCCTGACCATTTTCCTGATAACCAGAAAATTCATAAGCGCCAAGCATGGGGTACATATCACCACCGCCATTTAAAAGCATTCTTACATTTTCTGATTCAGGGTAGTCCATTAAATCAAAATAAAAATCTACGCTTAAGCCAATCACGCCAAGACCGATTTTCATTTTTGCTTCAACGTGGTTTCCATTTTCGATGGGCGTTACTTCAACGTCTTTTATTTCCTTAGTGAACTCCTTAAGTGATTTCATATCAAGAATAATGGGTTTTGCTTCTTCAAGCTTGGCGGGAATCGAGCGAACTGCGGAGGCAAACACAATTCCCTGTTCTTTATTGTCGTTGTTGGCATCTTGATACCATTGTTTTTCATGAATAATCACAATGGTTCCGTTCTTCGCAAGGGTAATCAAGGTAGCAAGATGTTTTGGATTATTTGTCAGTACAGGAATAATCGGTTCGTTAGGAAGTTTTTCAGGCGCCGTTAGTTTTTCTTCAAAAGCATCACGGTATTGCAGAATGACCATAACTACTGCAGCAGCAGGAAAAGAAGTTCTTACATCTTCATTGGCTTTGGAAATGATACGGTAGGTAAATTTTGCTGTGCTGACGTCTTGCCATGCGGTGTGAACAAGTAGGGTTTGCTTTTCATTGATGCTGAGAAATTCAAATCGAGCAGCAGAGGCATCAACATCACCTTCATGCATGAGTAATGAAATATCGCCATTGTCTTCTTGCTGATACTGCCAGATAAAACGCGCTTTTATGGGAATTGGTCCCATGCTGTATTGTTGCGTGAAATGAGTAATGAACTGCTTGTCTTTTTTTAGGCTGATTTCTACATCACGGATTTGCGGCATGAAATCGCTATAGTGAGTGGTGTCGAGTACTTTTTGTCTTACTACGTCAGCAGGCGCATCAATAATTGTCATGGCGCTGGAAAAACGCACGCCTTCATAATGTTTGATTTCACCTTGCGTCCACAAATCAATGGCTCTTTCCTTGTGTTGAACAATTAACTGACCTTTGCCAATAATTTCTGCGAGATAATGCAGGTTGAGATTAAGTTCGCTAAAGCTGGGTGTAGGATTTTTCCAGCTAACAATTTCATCTTCTGTTGTTGCAAAGCTAAGTGTTGAAATGCTGGAAGATAAAATAAAAGAAAATAAAACTGAAAGGGCGTTTATTCTTATTCTGGTTAAAGACATTGATAGACTTCCTTTAAACGAAAAGTGTGACGTTAATTTATTATTAGTATTGATTTTAAGTTTCTTGCTGAAACTTATTTGCCCTTTATTATTTTTTTATAAGGGCTTAAAGACGCTTCATTCTGACAGCAAGCGTCTTGTTTGTAATGTTCTTTTTACAGTCTGGAACAGATTAAAGTGTAGAACAGGTATGAGCACCGTCAACGGTTATCACGGAGCCGCTCATGTATGAAGATAAAGGGCTAGCGAGTAACAACAGGGGGCCATTCAATTCGTGTAGTTGACCCATGCGCTTGTAGGGAATGCGTGAAATCTGTTTCTGCCCAGGCCCACTTGCCATGAAATCACGATTTATATCGGTCTCGAAATAACCTGGGCAAATGACATTGGCTCTGATGCTATCTCTGGCATAGTCGAGCGCAAGGGATTTGGTGAGGTGAATACAGCCTGCTTTTGAGGCGGCGTAGGGAGGTAATTGATTGGCAACGCGTAAACCGACAATGGAAGCAATGTTAATGATGTTTCCCGCCTGTTGCTTTGCTTTCCAGAACTTGATGGCTTCCTTGCTGTTAAGCCAAACACCCTTCAGGTTAGTATCGACAACACGATCCCACTGTTCTGCACTCAGTTCGTGAGCGGCACCCAGTTCGTTGATGCCCGCATTGTTAATAATACAATCCAGTTTGCTGATTTGCTTATAGGCAGCTTCCACACTTTCTGCAGCACTAACATCCATAGCAATGCAACTTGCCTTGCCGCCATTCGCTTCTATTTTTTCCTGAGTTTCCTTGAGCTTGTCTACACGGCGAGCAGCTAGAATGACTTCTGCACCAGCTTCAGAAAGTACCTCTGCAAAATGAGCACCGAAACCGCTCGATGCGCCAGTGATTAGGATGGTTTGATTGCTAAGGTCGAATTGCTTACTCAAGGTGGGGCTCCTGTTTTGAAAAGCTGCCAGACTAGCTTTTAAGCAGCTTATGTCAACATTCTTTTAAGCTTGAGATGAATGGGATTGTGATAAGCCGCGCCGCAAAACGCTATTCAGCAAAATGCATCAGACTGTTAACATGAGCACAGAATCGCCCGTAATCTATTGTGGTTCTGCTCAACAGCTGGGAAGTTAAGCTGCGATTCACCCAGATGGGCTAGTTTAGGCTCTGTTCCTGGAATCATTTCCCTAATTCATTGAAAGATTAAATATGGTTGAAAGTAGTAAGCAGCTGGCAGAAGGGGAAGAGCACAATCCCCAGCAACATGAATCACACATGCCTAAAAAAGGTTTGCCTAACTGGGTAAAGACCACCAGCGCTATTGTCATCAGCATTGGTATTCTGGCTTTTTACTTCAAGGATATTGATTGGCCTGGTTTTATCGAAACCATTGAGAATGCCAACTGGTGGATGGCTTTTCTTGCGGTTCTGATTCCGCAGCTGGTGTTCTGGTTATTTTCGGTTTACCAGATTGAACGTACCTTTCGTTGGTGGCATCGAGGTTTTGACTGGAAAAATTACACCTGGGTAAGAGGTGCGCTTTATCTGGTGATGATGGTGAACACAGGTGTGGGTGGTGCAGGCAACGTGCTTTACTTGCAGCAGAAAACCCAAGTGAGCTGGATGAAGTTCATTGCCATAGGCTTTTTCAGGGCGTCGGTTCAAAGTGCATCAGTTGGCTTCTTGTTAATACCCTTAACCCTGTTGATGCATGTGATGGGTGTTTTTGAGAAAACACCTCTGAATCCCTGGTTGTGGTGGACAGTGCTTATTGTGGGTCAGTTAGCGTTCTGGGATGGCTGGTACCATTTTCTGGAAAATCGTTCCATTGGTTTATCGAAATATCTGTTCACAGAGGGCGAGGAGAATGGCCAACTTATCGGTGGTTTCAGGAACCGTGATCATGAGATCTGGCAGGTTTTCAGGGAAGCTAGCAAAGCCCAGTGGATTTACCTGATGATCTGGGCTCAGATTTCCGTCATCACGATGGTCTTAGGCTACTGGTTTTTTGCTAAGGCCTTCAGTATCGAAATACCTTTTGCGTTATTTGTGGTGACTATTTTTCTGGTGGCTTTTCTTCAGGACTTGCCCATTGCCTTTGCGGGATTTGGTTCCACCACCATGGCATGGAGCATCTTCTATGGTGAATATGTAACACCTGAAACAATTGCTAGTCTTACGCTTTGCCTGCCTTTGCTCAGATTACTTTGTCGAGGGGCAATTGGTGTGATTTGTATTAAACCTGCAATCAGTGATGTGACAGCAATCATTAGTGATTACCGCAATAGAAAGCCCAGTCAGGATTTAACTCAGGAAGCTTCTGTAGAGCCCTGATTTCTTAAACTCAAGCTCAGGCAATTTCCATACTCTTTACTTCCATAAAGGATCACGCTTCTGGATAAACGAACTCACACCTTCCAGCGCATTCTCACCTTTAAAGAGTTTCAGGAATTCTTCTCTTTCCAGAGGCAGGGCATCCACAAGTTTACCTTTACGTGCTGCTTGAATAAGTTGCTTGCAGGCCTTGATGGAATCGGGGCTTTGTCTAAGGCTGCCTTTGGCTAAGTCCATAGCCGTATTAAATGCCTGTCCTTTCTCTACGACCTGTTCTACCAGTCCAATTCTTAAGGCCTGATCCGCTTTAATTTGTTCACCGCAGAGAATCATACGTTTTGCCCAGGCTTCGCCTACAAGCCAGGCAAGATTCTGGGTACCCCCAGCGCAGGGGAGTAAACCAATCTTTGCTTCAGGCAGAGCAAGTGTGGCCTGTTCTTCAGCAATACGGGTATCACAGGCAAGTGCCACTTCCAGTCCACCACCCATGGCATAACCATTGATAGCCGCAATGGAAATACCCTTATACCAACTCAGTGTTTCAAAGGCTTCGCCAAAGGCATAGGCCATATTTTGTGGCGCAATGGGGGAAGCATTAAAGGATTTCAGGTCAGCGCCTGCTGAGAAAAACTTTTCACCATCACCAGTAATGACTAGCGCTATGTTTCCCTTGTCATCATTTAGTTCATTCACAAGGTCTCGCAAACCTAGCAGGCTTTCTTCTGTCCATGTGTTGGCAGGAGGGTTACACATGGTGATACATGCAATCGGTCCATTTTTTTCCAGCTTCAATAATTCGCTCATGGGGGTGTCCTGTTTGATAATTAGTTAATTTTTGTTTTTGCCTGAGTTCCTAGTTCTACGATGGAAAGTTCCCTGCCTTTCTCACTATCCGTGATTTCAAACTGGTGAATGGAACAATTATCAGGATTATAGGAAATGACACGGTCATCCTGATTACAGTGACCAATCAATACATTGATAGCGATGTAATGGCTGAAGATAACACTATCCTGTTCCAGCGATAACACGTAATCAATGCAATCCTGTCGCCATTGATTGAGTTCCGGGCTAAGTACACTCCATTGGCTTTTCATCACCTGCATGAGCCAGGGCATGCGCTCATTGAGCTCGTTTGTGGGGCTTGGAATTTCAGCAACGCGCGCTTCTATATTGATGGCCTTATTCTGCTTTCTCGAAAAATAACCAGCCGTTTCATGGGCGCGTTTGATAGGGCTGGATATACATTGTGTTTCATCAATGTTGGGTATTAGCCTGACCAGGGAATCAGAAACCTGCTCCGCCTGTTGCTGACCTTTTTCACTTAAGGGAGGGTCGAGATCCTGATTCCAACCAGCGGCTGCTTGGCCGTGTCTTACGAGGTAAATTTTTGTCATCTACTTACTACAGTTTGTCGAATTGGAAAGGGCTAGATGTTACCATCTCGGCCAGATTTTGCGATGCTATCTCGTTGTTCTTCAGAATAATAAATGTGATTGCCTTAGGATAAAATCAACCAGGACAGAATAAAGCCATGAAGTTTTTGACCAGAGCAAGGAAGCTCAAGTTTGATGCAGAAAAAGAAAAACGTTTTCGGGAAAGCTTTGCTGAAAATAATATTGCTTCAGCCAGGTTGATACTTGGGCAGCTATTGTTGGTTTTTTTCCTTGCGGGTTATTTCGATGTGCTGCTCCTGGGTGAGTTAGCAACATTCATGGTGTTCCTTCGATACAGCACATTTACGCCCTTGTTGTTATTTCTCTTTCTTTTCAGTTTTACCCGCTGGTTCAAGAATTCCATGCAGCTAGTGTTTTCACTGACGGTTGTCTTGGTAAGTTGTTACGTTGCCTTGTTTACTTACCTTAATGAAGACATTACAGCCATGCTTTATTTTGCCGGTATCATTGTGGTGGTATTCGTTAGCTTTGTTTATGTACCCATCTTCTTTAATTATGCCTTTGTAATGAGCGTATTTGTATTCGCTATTTCTGTTTCCGGGCTTCTTTATAACGAAACATTATCTGTTGATCTTATGGAGGCTTGCAGTTTTATTCTATTAGCTTCCATTGTTATGGCCTTGGCCGCTTGTTACGGTAATGAACGAAGTGCTCGTTTGAATTTTCATTACAGTGAAATGTTGAATCTCGAAAAGGATTCTCTGGCAAAGAAAAATGTTCATTTAAGAAATCTTGCAACGCTCGATGGTCTAACGGGCATTCCCAATCGTAGGGCTTTTGATGAACAATTAAATGAGGAATGGCAGAGGGCAGAGCGTTCACAGATACCTTTAGCAATTCTTTTAATCGATGTTGACCATTTCAAACTTTATAACGATTTCTACGGGCATCAGACGGGTGATGATTGTTTGCAGAAAATTGCCAGCGCTTTGGATGCATCAATCGGCCGTGCTGGTGATTTTGTTGCGCGTTATGGTGGTGAAGAATTTGTGATGATTCTCCCCAATGCTGATATCAATCAGGCAAAGGAGTTTGGGAAAAAAGTATTAAGAAATATTGAGAAGTTACAGATTCCCCATGAAAAGTCACCTGTTGCCCCGGTTGTAACCTTAAGCTTAGGCATTGCCAGTGCAGTTCCTGGCGTAGAGGATTACACGGAAGCAGAATTTTTGATTCGTGACGCTGACAGGGCGCTTTATCAAGCTAAATCTGATGGCAGAAATCGTGTTATTGGTTTTGCTGCTTTGCATTAACAAGGAATATTGATTTGAATCCTGTCACACCACTTCCAGCAGCGACCTTAATGCTGTTGAGAAATACGCCTCAAGGTCTTCAGGTTTTCATGCAGCAACGTTCCTATGAAGCGTCCTTTGTCGGCGGTGCCTTTGTTTTTCCGGGAGGAAAAGTGGATGCACTTGATCATGAATTTCCTGAAAACCTCATCTGTTATCCTGATAGCATAAAATCAGAAATACTTTTACAGAAACCCCAGGCAAAAGTTGCGGCTATAGCAGCCATTCGTGAAAGTTTTGAAGAAGCGGGCATCTTGCTAGCCTATGACAAGGGGGGTGACTTGCTTGCTATGGATACACAGGAAAAAGAAGCGTACTGGCTGAAGCAGCGTATTGCCCTGAATGCCAATGAAATCAGCTTTGAGGATATCTGTGTGAACAATGGTTTGACACTTGCTTTTGACAGGCTGGTTTTTTTTGGTCACTGGATAACGCCAAAAGCGTCATCGCAGCGATTTGACACTTTGTTCTTTGCCTGTGAGGCGCCTTTATATCAAGATGGCGACCATGATGATTTTGAGTCCATTCACAGTGTGTGGTGGAATGCAGAGCAGGCATTGGCTGAATATCATGAAAGCAGGATTCAATTGATTTTGCCGACTTTGAAATCCCTTGAACATTTGCATGAATTTTCTACGGTTGAAACTTTCATCGAACATCATACACGGGGTCTAAGCGTATTAGGCAGAGAATAACGAGCACTTTGAGTTAATAGAAAATTACAAAAATAAAAAGGAGAGTGACATGGATTTTTCATTTCCACCCGAGATCGAAGAGATACGTGAAAAAGTCAGGAAGTTTTGTGATGAAGTGGTGCTTCCGGCAGAAGCTATCATTCATGAAGCAGGTGAAGCTAATCGCAAGGTACTGATTGAGCAGATTATTGCCATGCGCAAGGCAGCGCAGGAATGGGGTTTGTGGTTACCGCATATGCCTAAGTCTGAAGGTGGAATGGGTATTGGTCATCTTGCGTTAGCCGCAGTTCAAGCCGAGGCCTCACGCACGCGCTTTGGAACCTTTGCCATGAATTGCCAGGCGCCTGATGAAGGCAACATGCACACGCTTGAAAAATGGGGAACCGAAGAACAGAAAGAAAAATATTTACGACCTTTATGTCAGGGTATCAAACGTTCCTGCTTTGCCATGACTGAACCCGAAGTGGCAGGTTCTGATCCAACCCTGATTCAAACAAAAGCCGTGCTTGATGGAAATGAGTGGGTAATCAATGGTCACAAATGGTTTATCTCGGGTGCGCGTGGTGCGCAGTTTGCAATTCTGATTGCGCGAACAGAAGACAATCCAGAAATTCCTCAAGCTGCAAATTCTGCATTCATTGTTGAATTACCTGCAGAAGGCTGGACCATTGTGCGTGATGTCGAAACCATGTCAGGCAGTCATAACCATTGTGAAATTGAAATTCGTGATTTACGAGTACCTAAAGACGCCATACTTGGTGGAAGAGGAGATGGGCATTTGCTCGGGCAAAGTCGTTTGGGTCCTGCACGCTTGGCACATTGCATGCGTTGGGTAGGGCAAATGGAACTGGCACTCAACATGATGATTGATCGTGCTACCAAACGTTTTTCACATGGATCATTACTTTCAGAGAAGCAAGGCATTCAATGGAAGATAGCGGATTCAACGATGGAACTTTATCAAAGTAAATTAATGGTCTTGCATTCGGCTTATCGCATTGACAATGGCTTGGATTTCAAAAGCGAAGTTTCCATGACCAAACATTTTGTAGCGCAATCATTAGGGAGAGTCGTTGACCGAGCCATTCAGGTACATGGTGCGCTAGGGTATTCCACCGATACCGTGTTATCGAATATGTTCACACAAGCCCGTTGGGCAAGATTTGCCGATGGTGCTGATGAAATTCATCAGTGGCGAATTGCTGAGCGTGCCATTAAAGCCTATCAGGAAACTGGGAGCGTTAAGTCAGCGGCTGGTGATTTGCCTTTGTAATAAGAGGATAAAAACGTTAAGGTTTCTCATTCATTTGGTGGTTTCTTAGGAAATCATTAATACTAAATACCAGTTAGCAGGCATGCTGAAAATCGTGTGAGAAACCAAAAATGAATAAATCATTTTCCTTCGTTGCCTTAATTTTTTTGTGTTCAGTTTTTT
>JBECKS010000049.1:0-10834 GCA_040235395.1 Pseudomonadales bacterium
TTATGAACCCTCAACACCCTGATTTTAGCGATGAAAAAGCCTTCAAACATTGGCTGAATCAATTTGACCCCAACGATCAGGAACCCGATTATCTGCTGGAACGTTTTATCGCCGGAATCAATTTACTGGGCATCGATGTTTACCGTTCAAGTTTATGGTTGCCTACGGCGCATCCAGAGCTCTGGGGTACGCAAATCGTCTGGTCACGTGATACTGGTTCACAACTTTTTCGTCGTGACCATTCCATTACTTCCACCCCAACCTATTTAAATACCCCCGGGCAAGAAGTCTATGAACAAAGAAAGACCCTTCAGTGGAAACTGGAAGGTAATGCCGATGCACTGCCCTATCCTTTGTTAAGGGAAGTAAAGGAAGAAGGCGGCACGGATTATTTAATGATTCCTTTCCTTACTGAAAATGTGTTCGAAGTGCCGTGGATTACTTTTTCTACAAAAAAGTCAGGCGGTTTTACCAACAAGGAAATCGAAACCTTAAATGCACTATGCGAACCTTTTCAATGGAAGACCCGCGTGATTGTTCAAAAAATGGCAAGCAAATCCCTGTTGAGTGTTTACCTTGGTGATAGCGCTGCACAAAAAGTAATGGAAGGAAAATTCAAGCGCGGTACCGGTGAACGAATAAAATCCATTATCTGGTTTTGTGATTTGCGAGGCTTTACCAAACTAAGTGACAACTATAATGATGAAACGCTGGTTGGCATTCTTGATCAATACTTCGAATGCATTTCAAAACCCATTGAAGACAACGATGGAGAAATTTTAAAATTCATTGGTGATGCAGTGCTCGCTATTTTTCCCACCAACGAAAACGTAAACCTTGCATGCACCCATGCCTTGAAAGCCGCTGAACAGGCGTTGGAAAATCTTGAACATTGGTCTAATGAGCCAGATCGTCCGAACTTGCAGTCAGGTATTTCCCTGCATCTCGGCGAAGTGCTTTATGGAAACATTGGTGGAAGTTCACGTCTCGACTTCACTGTGATTGGTTCTGCCGTGAACATTGCTTCACGTGTAGAATCCTTATGCAAATCTACTTACCCGATTCTGGCAACCAAGGCCTTTCAGGAATGCATTGAAACGGGAAACATGGTTTCTATTGGTAAAAAAGAATTAAGAGGCTTAAAAGAACACTACGAAATTTTTACTTTAAAAAAATATCTTGATAATTAGGAACTCATGTATGCAAGACTTTCCGGAAAAAACCTGCACCATCGATAGACTGGTAAGAAACAAGAAATTACGCAAGGCTGCCCTTGAAGGCAGAAAAACCCAGCAACGTCGTGATGGTATTTACGCCTACCCCAACGAAACCTTTGACATTGATGGCGTGAATTTTGTTGTTACTTCTGTAGACCGCAAGACCCTTGCTGATATGACAGAGGAAGATGCCAAAGCAGAAGGCTTTGAGGGTTTGGAAAGTTATAAAGACTTAATCCTTAAAATGCATAGCGGCATGGAGTGGAATGAAAGTCATAAGGTGTGGGTACATCAATTCAAAAGAGCGGATTAAAATTATTACTCCACACAACTATAACTCGTAAACAGAGTCACATCCCCCACACCATTATACTCAGGGTATTCTGGATACTTACACAGCGGTCGACTGTTCTCAATCGACAAGGTATCGAAATTAAATTTCAGCAGAAATAAATCCTGTGCAGATGGCGCTGTACCATTTTCTGTCCACTCACGAAGTGGTGAAACCAGATCCACGAAGTCAGGACCAGCGCCACCAAAACAATGCTGCACGCCGGGTGCAGGAAAAAATTCCACAAACTCATCAGCATTTGCCTGCCCACCTGCTGCAGCTACAATTTCATTGTAATAATTTGCTGTTGAGAAAAAACTGATTGCCCAATCATTGGTGCCATGCCACAAAATCAGTTTATTTCCTAAGGCGCGAAATTCTGAATAGTCCGTTGAAGAGGCATCAATCAATGCAGAACGATTTAGTATCATTGGCAAGTTGTCGTCAGGTACAAAATCCATGGGGTCATAACTTTCACCCAACTGCAGAAAATATTGAATAAATCGTTTTGAATATTCCGAATGCCCTTCGTTCACATCCATGATCCAGTAAACCCATCCCAATGGATCTGATTCACCGCCCGACGGCCAACCAATGTAATAGGGCGTGGAATCCTGCAAACGATAAATGCCTGAAAGCTTATTCACCGTATCAATCTGGTCTTGGGTTAAACAGGTGTCAGCATCGGCACCCGGACACAACAAGGTTGATGGATCAAAAGAACAGGCAGCGTAATTGCTAATAATGCCATCGGCTACATTATCTAAATCATCACAGGCATCCAGCACCGCATCACTTAAGGTTGCAATTTTTGCAGTAGAAAGTTGTGTGGCGGCTGAAGAAAAAATCTGTTGGTAATTCTGATTCCCCGCCATCATCATCCAGGTGAAATTAAAAGCAGGCGCACGTGCGATGATGCCGTTGTAATCCTCAGGGTAACGTTGTGCCTGAATCAAGGCTTCACGGCCACCGTTGGAACAACCTTCGTAATAAGAAAAAAGCGCGTTCTGTTTATAACGTTTCTTGATGAGTTTTTTAGCAACCAGCAGCACCTTATGCGAAGCGCGATAGGCATAGTCATTTAGCTTTTCATCATCCAGTGCCCAGTTCTCATCTACACCATTAGCAGTATGGCCACCGTCTGATGCCACGGTGACATAATTTTCATTCAACAAATAACCTGCAGGTTGAGGAATGGCGCCATCAAAACCGCCGCCACCAATGGCCAGCAAGCGTTCGTTCCAGTCAGTGGGTAATTTAATTTCAAAACCTAAACTGGGCGGCATCGTGCCCTGCACATTACAGTATTCAGGGTTATCGGCTGTTGCTGCCACCAACTGCGTTGCATCAACCGTGGCATCGCCTTCAGCTGTGGAATAAACATTCCCAACCAGACTGTCACAAAACTCTTGAGGAGTTAGCGACGAACCACCGCCCCCACCACTACAAGTGTTTAATAAAATGAAACATGCGCTGACAAAAAGTAAGCGCACAGACAATTGATTTGAAATATAGGAAGACTTAAAAATCATTGTTCACGGTTAAAAAATCCTGAACAAACTTATAGCAGATAAGAAAGGAAGCGCCTAGCTTATGAAACAAGACACTTCATTGAATCGTTTATGCTTAACAATGACCTGAATCAAGCTTATTGAAAAAGTGTTTTACACCACCATGAAATTGGTTTTCAATTTACCAAAACCACCGAAAATAATAACAACCAAAAAGGAATTTCTTATGAACAAGCTAGCTACTACTCTTTTACTTCTCTCATTTTCATTGCCCGCTTTTGCAGACTACACATTCGATTTTTTTGGTGTTGAGGTTTCAAAAGATAAAGTCGAGGTGTCAGGCACAGACATCGATGGCTATAGCTATATAGCGCAATTAAACAAAGAACTAGAAGATGAAGTATTTGTTGGTGGCGGGCTATACAGTGGTTCAGTAGATTATTCAGATGCTGGAAATGATATAGAAGTCGATCAAACCGCATTAGCTCTTCAGTTTGGTAAATATTTTGCTATTAGCTCGGATGGAAAGTTTGTCATTACCGCTACATTTTTATTTGTAGACACTAAAGCAGACATTAATGGAACTTCATACAGCGATACAGAGAATGGGCCTATTTTTTCTGCCGATGTTATTCTTCCTGCTACGAGTAACTTTGATGTGCTTTTTGGTGTTTCTCACTCTGAACTTGGTGATGGTGCAGATTCGTTTTCAGTAGGCGCAAGTCTCGATACCACTGAAAAAACATCGGTTGAGTGCTCCTATGAACAAGGAGACGATACGTCTTCCATTGGTGTTGCTTTAAGAGTTAAAACGAACTAATTAATTAGAAGAAAAATTGGGAATGGATTTCACACCATTCCCAATGACTCACTTAGCTCATCCCATTTGCTTCCCGTTCTTTTTTACTTGTGTTTCTAACAAGAAACATAATGAGCGCGCTAATGGGATTAAATAAAGGTACTACCTGAATAATGGTAAGAATCAGCAACTGTGTCAGATTTCTTGTGACCATGGCTTTATGAAGCCAGAAAGTATAGGCAAAAACGAGTATCGCTATCACAAAAACTACCATGGGTTGTGCGGGTGTGCTTTCTGGATAATCTGTAAAAGGCATAGAGACAAAAATAATGACCATGAAAACACAGCCTATCCAGTTAAGTGCTAAATAAATCTTTCTCCAGATACCAAGATTACTGAAACTAAAGGCAATCTGTACTTTTGTTTCTGCTTCTGACTCCGTTGTTTTAATTTCATTTTCCATTTTTCTTCCCTCTTTTTTTGTTGGCAATTATTATTTTACACTTTTACAAAATTCTAAAACTTGATCTCGACCATTTTCATATTCCACACAAGATCGTCGCATTTTTTTACCAAACCATATAATTCATCAGACATCTGGTCGCTGCCGCTATTATTACTACGCTCATAAACACCATCAATCTCGCCTGATATTTTTGCTTCCCCCTGAGGGAGGCTAGCTTCCAGTTTTTTTCTTTCTTCTTCGCTTGCCAGCTTAACCTGAACACTGGCATTCATGAATTCATTCAAATGCCTTGAAATCAGCTGCTCATCATCCCTGAATTTCTGAATATCCTTCATATCAGGGAAACGCTTCTGAACATAAGCCCGGTAAGTTTTGCAAATCAGCATATCATTCACATTCTTGAGAAAGAGCTGCCCTTTCACATTGTCAGGAATTTCCTTGTTATCAATTAAACCCTGCAAAGAATTTTGGTAATGGGCTTTCACTAAATCCGGCTTTTCATCGGCATGTAAAAGCATCGGCGAAACAACAAAAATGGCAAGCAAGCCAAACGCTGTAACAGAATTTCGTGCAATATTAATCAACATATAGCTTACCTTTTTAACTTTAAATTCAATTAAGGCGCCACCACCTTAATACCAAACTCTTCTCGTAATTATGTGTTGAAGATATTCTAACTCACTTAACCCTAACTGACTTAAGCAGAAAATTTAAGGCTTTTTAAATTTCTTTCTTGCCGCAGCAGCCTTCTTTCGATATTCACATGCTTCCGCATGATCATTAATCAGGCCCATCGCCTGCATAAAGGCGTAAACGGTTGTGGGGCCAACAAACTTCCAGCCGCGTTTCTTTAATTCCTTGGAGAGTGCAATAGATGCTGCCGAGGTAGAAGCGGTTTGTGGTTTCGCCAGCTCCCTGGCATCAGGCTCATAGCTCCAGAAAAAAGCAGCCAAAGAACCCTTTTCTTTCACCAACACTTTGGCGCACTGGGCGTTATTAATCACGGCCTCGATTTTTCCACGATGGCGCACAATACCTTCATCTTTCAACAAACGCTCAATATCTTTTTCAGTAAACCTGGCAACCTTGTTGTAATCAAAATCCTTAAAGGCCTTACGAAAATTCTCGCGCTTGGCAAGAATGGTTCGCCAGCTTAAACCCGACTGAAAACTTTCCAGACACAGTTTTTCAAACAAACGAATATCATCATCAACAGGGTAACCCCATTCTTTATCATGGTAAGGAAAAAATTCTGGAGCAGCTGCACACCATGCACAACGGGGTTTGCCATCGGGGCCTTTAATTGTTTTGCTCATATTTATTGATGCCTAAGAAGATATTCAAGTCTAAGCAAGACCTAATTACTGAGTTGATAAACTAGCGATAACACGGTTAGCTGAATAAAGGTAATCACCCAGAAATACATACCACCAAATATTAATTTCACCGGTAAACTTTCTTCACTTTTATTGCGCCTACTGAGTATGAAAGCGGCAATCAGAGAAACTGTAACAATAATCAACAGCCAACCTGTCCAGGGAATATCTCCTGTCGCAGCTAATGCTAGTGGGCTTGTTAGCAGAAGCAAGCTTGTGATTGTTACTTTGTGGATGTAAGTGGGCTTGGTTTTCATGTTTACCTGATAAATTCTTACTCTTATCCTAATAATTTAAATGCTATGTGCGATTTTTAATATAGGTTCTTTTCGACTTTATTTTTCCATTTTCAAAAGTAAAAAGGTCACAGCCATCCACTTCAATTTTAGAACCGCTTTTGCTTGTGCCTATTAAGGTCCATTCCGAACAACCGTAGTCGCCTTCTGAAAAGTGAATAGCGTTTTCAAATCTTACATCTGGAATATCGGTCCACACTCCCATAAATCTTTGGCGTACGATTTCATATCCCTCATAGCGCGCGCCGAATCTTTCTGAACCACCACCCGACTCAAAAACACAATCATCCGTCATAAATGCCATGATTGTATCAATATCATGTGCATTCCATGCATCTCCGTATTCTTTTAAGTCTTTTCGATTCATAACGCTATCTGCACAGTGCTATAAAATAGTTTTTTCTCTAAACCCCAATTATTACCAGCTTGGACGATTAAGTGCCCTAAACCAATCTTGCTCAATCAAAAGGTTGTCAAAGTTTTTCCTAAAATCTTTTTCTAAAAGTCGGCTACCATCGCAAATACTTATATAATTATCCTTACTTTCAAAAATCAGGTAATTACGCCTTTTAACCATTGTAACGCCACAGTTTTCTTTATTCATACCGGTAACCAGGTTCTCATATTGTGAAGGGTTACCTGAATAAATAGTGTCAATTTTAAATTTCGCTTCGATGTGATCACGTCTCATCACACCAACACCATCCGGGTTGCCAAAGACAGTTTCATAAGAAACTAATTTTGCTAAATAAACGCTCTCAGCATTTTTGAATTTCATATCTAAAGTTAGCGGCTCACAGCTACACGCAATAGCAAGATCTGAATAAAAAATTGTAAGAATCGTAGCAAATATTGGGAAGATTATTTTATACATGAGAAAGTTTCCTGGGTAATTAACGCTGTAAGTAGTGGCAGTCCACTGCATGTGCGCTTGATTAGAATTTTTACACTGAACCTAATTATTCTTATTTGATTTGTTAGCTGTAATGTCGTGAAGACTACCTGACACGTATTTATGTAAAACACTGGATACCAGCGTTTGATACGGAATGCCTTCTTCAAGCGCGCGCCTCTGAATAGCATCCAGGTCTCTGCCAGATATACGAATGTTTATACGCTTGTCTTTTTTAACTGTTTGCTCGGCGGCGCTCTTAATAAGCTTTTTGCGCGCAGGAGTTAATACCGATTTAAACTCATCACCCTCAAAGGCTGACAGGATGTCTTTTTCGGATTTATCTAATTTGAGTTTACTCATGGTCACCTCCAAGATATTTCTTAGTAGCCTTACGGCTTGGAATCACTGTTTTGAGGAAAATCGCATCCTCATTCTCTACATAGGGGACAAGATGGGCGTACCCATCAATGTTCACCACAAAAACCTTTTGATCTGGGTACTTCTGTTTATTGGGATGCGCTAGATCATCGAGGAGCCCATCTTCTTGAAGATAAAATATGACATCTTCGAAGGAAACTCCTCGCTCTTCTATAAGTTGTCGATTTTTCTTTGGATTCCAGTCAAAAGGTTTCATGACTGAACATTTTACTCTGATGTGTGCCTAATGTCATCAGATGTAGCGGCGAACGCCTTTATGGCCGGCATCCGAACCGTAGGTTTGGCCGTCCAGCCGCATAGTGGCGATGGTTGATTAGCTGCTTATGCGCTGATACAATGCGTACAATATTATGTACATGTACAGGTAACATACGATGGAAAGCATAAGCTATACCGCAGCCCGCAGCAAACTTGCCAAAACAATGGAGCAGGTATGTAAAGACCACGCCCCTATAGCCATTACCCGGAAAGGGGAAGGAGCCGTAGTTATGATCTCGATGGACGATTACCAGGCTTTGGAGGAAACGGCCTACCTGCTGCGTAGCCCTAAAAATACGCGGCGACTGATTGAAGCGATAGCCGAACTTGAGGATGGCAAGGGGCAAGAAAAGGACTTGGTTGAGTGAAACTGATTTTTGCAGAGAAGGCATGGGAAGATTACCTATATTGGCAAAAGACAGATAAGCAAATCCTCAAAAGGATCAATATGCTTATCAAAGAAATTCAAAGAGAACCATTTGAAGGAATCGGAAAACCTGAACCATTGAAACATGCTCTCTCCGGCTATTGGTCCCGCCGAATTAACGATGAACACCGAATCGTTTATAAAGTTAATCAGGATTCTCTCCTCATTGCTCAGCTGAGATATCACTACTGATAAAGCGCATAAAAACCGTGATGATTTTCGCCATGAAGCGCAGTGTAAATGCGTTCAACAACAGTCACTTGTTAGAGTTTTTACACTGACCTTAATTATTTACCCTAATTGTTATTAACAATTTTACTCTGACGCAAATTGTTTGCCTTCTGAATTACTTTGTTTTGCTTCGGGGATAACAACTACTTTCTCTTTGATTAACCCATTTTGATAAAGCTTCGCGCCAATTTCTTTCGCTAGCGAGCTCAGTAAATTATTTAGGGAGGCTGATCCACTACCATTTGTTGTGCTGTTCGCAATAAAAGCTTTTTTACCAGACTTCTCATCGGTAATTGAAATTTCAAATTTAATCGTTGGTTTACTTACCGTGTAACCGCCATATGTACTTGTATAGCTATTATACGTTGCAGTATTTCCAAAACCTGTCATATATCCAGTTGTCGTATGAGTCTCGGGAACATAGGTATCTGTTGTATATGCATCAGTCATTCGAACGGAAAGAATTGCGTCTATACCTGCTCGCTCCAAAATGTTTTTTGTTTCTTCAGGTGTATAACTTCGAGTTGGCAAAAAAATGGTTAAACTCTGGATACATTCCACATCATATTTTATCAATTTTTCACATGCTATTGCTTCAAATTTTGTCCTACTTTCTAAATTCTCAATATTAGGATAAACAATTATTTTCTTGTAAGTCACACCTTGAAAATCAGGATCTTTAAATGCTGTTATTTGTGTAGTTGCACAGCCAAACACGAAACAGATTATTAAGAGAATAAATGTCTTTTTCATTTTTATTATTTTATTTCTTGGATTTTTACTCTGACCCTAAATTCTTCATTTGTGTACCTAACGAGCCCGTATAAAAACTCGATTTTCGTTGTTATTTTTCTTATTTGAGTGTGGGTTTATTCTACCCACATTTGTTTAACATAATCACCATTTATAGGTAATCCACGGTAACACTTTGGTTTTTTATGCCGCCTGCTTGCCTAGTTCACTAGTTCACCGTAATTCTTCAACTTCTCGATATTATGTATCGTACAAAATAATTGCCACTGCGCATTCACCTTCTTCCTGCCCCGCAAACTAAATCGATCCAGCTTCTTGCTTGAGGTGATGTTGGCAAACACCGGCTCCACCACCGACATGCGATGGCTGTATATCTGTTTCCCCAAGGGGCTATCAATACGTCCTTTCATCCAGTCGGTATAACTCACCTTTGGTTTCACCTTGAAGCTCACCACCCGGCCATGCCCCTTGCGATGTTTCGCGGATGCCGGGTTCACCATGCAGCGCTCACTCAGCTCGCATGCCTCGCAACTCGACAGCCTCCCCTCGAAGCGTACAAACACATCCCCCTTGCCATCCTTGCGCTCACCCTCATAACGCATGGCCTTCCCCGAAGGACACATGCAAGTCCTTGTTAGCGGGTCATAATCAAATTCACTCGCGTCGATGACCTTCTTCTTACGTACCACCTCGTCCTGGTGGCGCTTGCCATATTTTGCTTTCTGCTTCGCAAACTTCGGGTCACGACTTCTGAATTGATTATCCGGCACATAAGCGTTGATGTTGTTCTCATTCAGGAACTTCATGTTCGCTTCGTTGGCAAAACCGGTATCCGCCGTAAAAATGGTTTGGCTTTTAAAAACATCCTCACTCAAGCCTAATCGTTGGTAACGTGCCTGAATCGTTTCAATCACTGGCCTCAAGGTATGGTGTTCAGCCCCTTCACCAAAGGCTTGCGCGTCCACAATCACCTGGTGTTTTTTATCGACCGTCGCCACACCGTTGTAACCCTGGATCGTGCCCTTGCTCGTTTTCATCTTCGCGGACTCGTTATCGGTAATATTACTTTTTACTTCCTTGACGACTTTTCCCTTACCCATCCTCGGCTCATTGTTCTTCAGGAACGCATCCACTTTTTGATAAGCCTTTTCAATCGTTGAAATACTTTGCTCCAGTCGTTTTGCACGTTCCGCTTCTTTCGGTTCATTTTTATCCAGATGCTGATGTTCTTTTATATGCGCACTGATAAGCGTGCGATATTTTTTTCGTTTCGCCTCCAGCTCATTGAACGTACCCGACCATTCCTTTGCTGCATTTGAAGGAATCTTGCAGCCATCCGTTGCAAACAGCTCATTGCCAATCAGTCCTGCTTGACTACAGATCAACAGGATCTGTTCAAACAAATCCTCAATCGCTTCGGCATGGGAACTCACAAAGTTTGCAATGGAAACAAAACTCGGTTCACTATCACAAGACAGTGCCTTGAAAATAATATTGTGGCGACAGCACCAGTTAATATCACGACTCGACGTAATACCTTTTGAATAGGCAAACAAAATAATTTTGAGCATGATGGCCGGGTCATAAGCAGGTCGCCCTGTCTCATCATTATTTATTCGTTTAGCAAACAAGGAAAGATCCAGATGATTATCAACCAGTTCAGCAAGTGTGTGTTCAAAGGTTTCAGGTTGTAACTGGTCACGAAGATTAATCACGACCATCGTATTCTGGCTTAAATCGTAAGGAATATAGTTAGGCATGGGATTCTCCTGTTAGAAAGGAGAATTATAACAACTTTGTCAAATAGGATTAAGGTTTTTTTACAATCTCAACGCC
>JBECKS010000128.1:0-33159 GCA_040235395.1 Pseudomonadales bacterium
GGGCAGAAACTCTCGAATTTGAAAAATCCCGATAGCGTTTTAGTGATATAGGCATTGTGTTTATGACCACCGTCATAACGCACTTCTTCCCCTAAGAGACAGGCACTCACACCAATCACCATTGGTACTTCATTTTGTTCTTCTGCTAAATTTTCTATGTCGTTTGATTTCATCTTCTGACAAAAAGCCTATTTGACTGTTTCCCCTACTTTTCTCAAAAAGGGAGTGCTTTACACTCACTGCAAACCAAGCATTAAGGCCAAATTATTCAACAGGAAAGCCATCATGACCATGACACTCTCACAATTACAAGACAAGGTTCAATCTCAAAAAACACTAATTCCTTCCTTATACGGAGATGTGGATTTTTCGATCATTCCTGAACGCTTTGCAACTGAGCCTGATGCGGAAACCAGTCTGGTGGGTAAGGCAGGAAAGAAATATCGCCCACAGATTCTGGCAGACAAGGAAAACGTTGAAAAAATGCTTGCCTATACCATGCTGGGCGACACCGTTGCTGATGCCTATGCTGCACTACTACCTGAATATGGTCTGCAAAAACTCATCGCAATGTTGAAAAAAGCCTGTGATGAAGGCGTTGATGCCGTTGAGAACGCACCTCAAGAATTAAAGAACTTTATTGCTGCCATGGAAACAATGCCGGATTGGGTCGATATGGATCTGGTGGAAGCTGGGGCTCGCTATAGCCGTATCCAGATGGCGACGGTAGTGCCCTTTGCTATTCGTGGTGCTTTTGTTGCTACCTTTATGAACAAATATTCTGGTTTGCCCATGGCCATGACCGGATCACTGACAGATGAGCGAGCTTCAATACAACGCGTCAACGAAACCGCCAGTTTCTTTACTACTGCTACCTTACCTAGAGCCTTGAAAAGAGACGGTGTCGGTTTCAAGGCTGCAGCCATGGTACGCCTGATGCATTCCATGGTTCGCTTTAATATCCTGAAGCGATCTGATAAATGGGATATTCCCACTTATGGCATTCCTATTCCTCAAGTAGACCAGATGCCAGCAGGAACCATACCTTCTTTTCTCACTGCCTTCAGGGTTGTAGCCAGTGGCCGCAAGGAGTTCAATCATCGTGAAAGAGCCATTGTGGAACTTTGCCGTTACCAGAGCTATTTACTCGGCTTACCCGAAGACCTGTTACCCGCAACACCAGAAGGTATTGTGAATGTCACCATGACCTATGCAGGCACATTGCGTGATGGCTACGAAGACGCCACCTGTGGCGAGCTAACCCGTGCAACCATGGGCGCCTATCGACCCAAAGATAAAAAATTCCTGAGTCGCGTCCACAATGCTGTGGAAAAAAGCTTTTCAAAGGTATTTTTTGAGCAGGCCTTCACTCGCGGTAATCCAAAACCCATTGCCAAGATCATGGGTGTTCAATCAACACCGAGAGATTATGCACTGGCAGCACTTGCCTTTGCATGGGTAGGTCCACAGTTTCTGGGGCACGCCATTGCTATGTTCATTCCTGGTCTTAACAAAATTTCTGACCGCATGCTGATTCACCGTATCAACAAACTATTGGTGGAATATGGTCACGCGGAATACACCACAGATGCTGATAAGTACAAACCTGCTGTAGCTTAAAATAACTAGCTGCGTTGTTTCTACTGCGTCGCCTAAAGCGCCTACTGTTGGTAAAAATATTCTCAAAATACTCATTTACTCCTTTTAAATTCCGTTTTTTCGAATATTTTTGCCTTGTATAAACTGCCTCGCTAACGTTATTCAAAGACTCCCAAGATTATTCCATTATCTTTATTTATAGGTAGAATGATTAGCTTTCCTCAAACAAGAATTAAAAAGGAGCTCTCATGTATCCAGGAAAATACGCTCAGGAAGACCCTACACGTCCCGCCTACATCATGGGTGAATCTGGTCAGGTAGTGACCTATCAGGAGCTGGAAGACCTTTCGAATCAGGGTGCGCAGTTATTTCGTTCTTTGGGATTAAAGCGTGGTGACCATATCGCCATCATGATGGAAAACCATCCTGCTTTTTTCCAGATTGTCTGGGCAGCACAACGTGCTGGTCTTTACTACACCGCCATGAGTTATCGTCTGCAACATGATGAAGTGCAGTACATCATCAATAATTGCGAAGCCAAGGTTTTCATTACATCAAAACTCATGGAAGACCTTGCCAAGGATTTAAGCAAGGACATTCCTAATGTCATCAAAAGTTACATGGTGGGTGGCGAATGTGCCGGTTTTGAAAACTGGGAAAAAGCCATCGCTTCCCAACCCACAGAGAGAATCGCCGATGAAAGTGAAGGCGCTGACATGCTGTATTCGTCAGGAACAACAGGTCGACCCAAAGGCATCAAACTGCCTTTAAGTGATGCGCCTTTTGGCACACCGAGCCCAGTTTATCATTTGGCGATGGGACTTTATGTGCGAGGCGATCAAGGTCCCTACACTTATATTTCTCCAGCACCTCTTTATCATGCAGCGCCCTTACGTTATTGCATGGCTTTTTTCCGCGCAGGCGCAACTATCGTGGTGATGGAAAAATTTGACCCTGAAAAAGCATTACAACTGATTGAGAAATATAAAGTGAATTACAGTCAGTGGGTGCCCACCATGTTCGTGCGCATGATGAAACTTGATGAAGACGTGCGAAAAAAATATGACGTCAGTTCCTTGAAAGCTGCTATTCACGCAGCGGCACCATGCCCCATAAAAGTGAAAGAACAAATGATTGAATGGTGGGGGCCAGTACTTTTTGAATACTATGCGGGCACCGAAGGAAATGGTTTTACTTCCATTACTTCCGAAGAATGGATGACACACAAAGGCTCCGTTGGAAAAGCCTTGTTAGGTGAAGTGAAAATCTGTGATGAAGAAGGCAATGTACTTCCAGCAGGATTAGAAGGTGATGTCTATTTTGCTGGCGGTGGAAAATTTGAATATCACGGTGACGAAGAAAAAACAAAGAAATCCCGTCATAAGGAAGGTTGGACAACACTCGGCGACGTAGGCTATCTCGATGAAGAAGGTTACTTATATTTAACCGATAGAAAAGCCTACATGATTATTTCTGGTGGTGTGAATATTTACCCTCAGGAAGTGGAAGATCAATTAGTGCTTCACCCTAAGGTAATGGATGCTGCTGTATTTGGCGTGCCCAATGAAGAATTTGGTGAAGAAGTAAAAGCAGTTGTACAACCCAAGGACTGGGCAGATGCTACACCAGAGTTTGAACAGGAATTGATTGCTTTCTGTCGTGAACATATCAGTCATGTGAAATGCCCTCGTTCAGTGGATTTTGAAAAAGAATTACCAAGGCATCCAACAGGAAAACTATTAAAACGTTTATTAAAAGATCGTTACTGGAAGAAAGACTAGCTTACTGTGATTCTCGCGCGACCGCCATGGATGGCGGAAGTGCAGAAAATGCAGGAGCATTTTTCTGCAAGGCGGGAATCCAGTATAAAATTTCTGGATTCCGGATAATTACTTCGTAATTTCCGGAATGACGACTACCCAAAGGAAGAAATACATGCCATTCAAAAATCGCATCACAGATTTGTTAGGAATTGAAAAGCCTATTATTCAGGCACCCATGGGTTGGATCGCCCGTTCACAACTTGCTTCTGCTGTTTCTAACGCAGGGGGCTTGGGTATTATCGAAACCTCATCAGGTGAATTGGATAATATTCGCGAAGAAATTATCAAGATGCGCGATTTAACCGACAAGCCTTTTGGTGTGAATATTGCGCAGGCTTTTGTGCGCGATCCAAACATTGTCGACTTTGTTGTGGCACAAGGTGTGAAATTCGTGACCACATCGGCTGGCAACCCCATGCAATATACATCGCAATTAAAATCAGCAGGCTTAACGGTTTTTCATGTGGTACCCACACTAAAAGCGGCTCTAAAAGCGATTGAAGCAGGTGTTGATGGTTTGGTAGTTGAAGGTGGTGAAGGTGGCGGCTTCAAGAATCCCAAGGAAGTCTCAAGCATGGTCTTGTTACCCCTGGTTGCTTCCAAAGTGAATGTGCCTATTGTTGCAGCAGGTGGTATCACTTGTGGCAGAACCATGGCAGCAGCTTTTGCACTTGGTGCTGAAGCGGTACAGTTGGGTACACGCATGGTAAGCGCCGCGGAATCACCTGTTCATGAAAACTGGAAAAATGCCATCGTTAATGCCGCTGAAACCGATACTGTTTTCCTGAATAAATTCCAGTCGCCTGCCCTGCGCGCCTTAAGAACAGATAAAACCACTGCGCTAGAAAAGAAACTGGATGAGAACGTGATGATGGAATTTGCACGGGTTCAGGAACTGTATTTTGGTGGGGATATGGAAGCCTCAATTGCCCTGAGCGGTCAGGTTGCAGGACGCATCGATAAAATCTTACCTGTTAAAGAGATTCTCGATGAAATGTGTGAAGAGTTCTCTCAATGCATAACTGGACTCAGTAACAGCTATATGTAATGGGTTTTCACGTCAGCGTGCTGTGTCCTTTCATCACTTTCACTAAATTAAGTTAATATTAAGTCAAACTCCCGATAATCATCGGCCTGTATCCAGAATAATGGCCGCTAATCAATAACAAAGGTGAGTGTTATGTTAACTGCATTAAGTGTATTCCAGACCGCCCTACTCCATATCATGGTGTTTGCTTTCGGCTTTCTATTATGGGCTGTGGGTGAATTCTATGTTCACAATATCCTTTGCCACCACCGACGCTTGAAATGGGCAAGCAAAATTCATTGGGATCACCACAAAGTTATTGGCGGCATCGAAAAAGCACGACTTGAAGCGGAAGCCTACGGCAAATTAACACCTCTGGTTATTGCGGTCGTTCTCATGCCTTTTGTGTGGATGATTTTTTCCATTTTTCTTGGTTTTGCGATTGGGCTTACCTTAACCATGGCGTTCGTGGTGAGCTATCTGCATTACGAATACATTCACTGGCGTATTCACTGCCGAGCGCCACGCAATCGCTACGAGCAGAAATTATTACAGCATCATTTTGCCCATCATTACTGCGATCCCAAACGCTATCAAAGCGTTTCCCTACCTGCGTTGGATTTTTTCTTTGGCACTCTGCCCTCGCCCGAAAAACAGGCTGAGCATTATGCTAAAGTGATGGAGCGTAAGCCCCTGAACAGTGAAGATAATCTTTGGGCTTGGCTGCATGCTTTCACCACAAAGTACCGCTCATTTCCTGAAAACTTTCAACAAGCACCAGCAGTGAACACAAGGGCTCAATCCCTTGCTTAAATTATTGAAGTTTTGTTCAACTAAAAATTAAATATTTACCTTTAACTTTTGATTACGCTGATATGAAAAAATTTCTACTTGGTGTGGCTGCACTTTTTGTCATCACCTTTGGTATTACTGTTTACTTTGTTCAACAGGTTATTGCATTTACACCAAGTACCGAAGAGGAAGTTAGTCATTGGGTAGATACCGATGTCTTAAAGAACGTTGACTGGCCAGTAGAAGATATTTCTTTCACAACATTCAAAAACAGTATCGATAGCACAGGTGAAAAACTTAAGCTAAGTGGATTATTGATACGGTCAAAAAATGAAAACGCACCAACGGTCATCGCGCTTCACGGGAAAGGCGGAAACCGTGTAGGCGTCATCCGCTTTGGTTATCTATTCTATAAACTCGGATTTAATGTCTTGATTTATGATCAACGTCATCACGGACGTTCCGAGGGCAACTATACAACTTATGGTTATTTTGAATCTCATGACGTGAGCACCGCCATCGATTTTCTGGAATCAAAATCCATCAATACGAATCAGCTTGGCATTATTGGAGAATCCTTTGGTGCTGCTACTTCACTAATGGCGGGCGCACTCGACAAGCGAATCAAATTTGTTATAGCCGACTCTTCCTATATCGACATGCCAACGGCAGTAAGAGACAACGCCTGGCGAATGAATTATTTACCTAGCCATCCCATTCCTGATTTAGGCTTTTTAGTTGCTGGCTGGTTAGCTGATTTTGATCCTTATAAAGTCTCACCCATCAACAGCATTCGCACAATCAACAAGCCCGTGCTGATTGCACATTGTGATCAGGATGTCTGGGCCTATCCTGAATATGCTTATCAACTTTATGAGGCAAGTGACAAGGAACAAACCGAACTAAAAATGTTTAAGGATTGTTCACATGTTGCAGCGATTAACGATTACCCAGAAGACTATGAAACCATGGTTGCCGGATTTCTTGAAAGGCACGAGGCTGATTTTTTAGCTTCTAAAAACAATTAATTTTCCAGAATCATCTGCGCTGCTTTTAATCCAACCAACATACTCGGCGCATTGGTATTTCCACCCAGAACCGTTGGCATAATCGACGCATCTGCCACTCGAAGATTTTCAATGCCGTGAACACGTAACTGGTCATCAACCACGGCCATGGCATCATTACCCATCTTGCAAGTGCCTACAGGGTGATAAACCGTTTCTGCTTTTTCCCGCACAAACTGCTCGATTTCAGCATCGGTTTGCACCTCATTCCCTGGACGTGTCTCGCTGGCACGATAATCATCAAAGGCTTTTGCGTTAAGAATCTGTCTGCCAATTTTCACGGCAGCGATCATGTCACGCACATCATCAGGATGATCCAGATAGTTGTATTGAATGGCAGGATGCGCGAGCGGATCCGCACTTTTCAGTTTTACCGTTCCCTTACTTTTCGGATGCAGTGCGCAAATATGCAAGGAATAGGAATGACCCCAGCTTTGTTCTTTACCATGATCCACAAGATAGGCAGGCGTAAAATGAAATTGTAAATCCGCATCTTTTAATTCCGGTCTTGATTTTACAAAGCCGCCTGATTCCGCTCCGTTACTGGTGAGCATGCCTTTCTTGAAAAATACATAATCAAAAAATGCTTTTATCATTTTTGGAATGGCGCTTAAGGAAAATCCATAAGAAAGATTTTTTGAACTTTTATGTAAAAGAATAATATCAAGGTGATCCTGCAGGTTTTCGCCAACACCTGGCAGCTCATGCACCTGTTCGATGCCAAATGCATCCAGATCTTTTTTCGCCCCAATACCTGAAAGTAAAAGCACTTGTGGTGAATTGATAGCGCCGCCAGAAAGAACAACTTCTTTTGCAGCTTTTATTTCGATTAATTCATTACCCTTGTTGTATTGCACACCAACTGCTTTCTTTCCTTCCAGAAGCACTTTTGTTACTTGTGCATCAGTAATCACCGTAAGATTTTTTCTATCAGTGACGGGATGCAGGAATGCTTTTGCAGCACTGCAACGCTGGCCATCTCGCTGGGTAACCTGGTAATAACCCACGCCTATCTGATCATCATCATTAAAATCTTCATTGTGTGGTAAGCCAATTTCCTGACCTGCTTTAATAAACACATCACACATTTCATTTTTTTGGCGCAGATTACTAACCGTTAGCTCACCGCCTGCTCCATGATATTCATTGGCACCATTTTCGTTGTCTTCAAAACTTTTAAACAAAGGAAGTAGTTCCTTATAGCCCCAACCTTTGTTCCCAAGACTTTCCCAGTGATCATAATCTGAAGCCTGTCCACGAATATAGACCATGGCATTGATTGACGAACTTCCTCCAAGCGTCCTTCCTCTTGGCGTATACATTTCACGATTCGCCATATTTTTTTCAGGCTCTGAATTAAATGCCCAATTAAATCGCGTGGTCATTGAAACCATGCCAATGATTCCAGTGGGCACATTCACCCAGCCACTGTTGTCATCGCCACCTGCTTCTAGCAAACACACTCTGTGCTCAGGATTTTCCGACAAACGATTCGCTAACACGCAACCAGCAGAGCCGGCACCAACAATAATATAGTCAAATTCACTCATGGTTTTTCTCTTTGTTTTAAGTATGTGAAGTAATCAACAAGTCTTCAGAATTCTACGCAAAAACGTGTTGCCCACTTTGTTCTGTGACAAGACATTAGTCAATCCATATGACGGACATGATTAGAATCGCATACCTAGATACTGTCGCACAATCTGCCCTAACTCCTGAGCTTCCTTTTTTGCATTCACTGGACGTTCTGCATTCATAATGATCAATATCATATAGCCTGTAAGCATCCTGATCAGCACCAGTAGTTTTTCCTGATTAATGCCTGTGTTATTACCACCCAGCAACTGCTCCACAAACACCAGGGTCTGCTGTTCAAGATTGATAATCATCTGGGTCGATAAAGCCTGAGGCATTTCCTTGAGCAAGCGATTGGCGCTCAAGCGCTGCGCCTCAATCATCACCAAGGCGTTCTCTATAATGCGCTCAACGATGTTCTTAAGATCTGTTCCCAAATCCATCAATAATAGATTTTCAAAAACCTGTTTGCCCAAACGCTCAAACCAGAGCTGAAAGACCTCTTCCTTATTATTGAAGTACTGATAAATAGTTGGAACCGCTACACCACTTACTAATGAGAGCTCCAGCATGCTGGCTTTGCCATAACCTTTTTCAATTAAAACCTGAGTACAGGCATCCAGAACCGCCTCATATTTAACCAAGGCCCTCTGCTGTTTAGGTATACGTCGTTGATTTTCCAGTATTTTTTTATCTTTTTTCATTTTCTTAGCGCTTTTTAAAACCTGATTTATTTGCAGTTTTACTCAGATTAGTATCTGTTTCAATGATAACTGCCAAAGGGGAGAACCATGTCTACAGTCATCGAAGAAAAACAACAACAAAGCAAACCAGGCAAAGTAAAACGACCACCTGTAGTCAGCGCACCACCGCTTGTTGGCTCCCTTGTGCCCATGCTCAACAACCCTCTGGAATACGTTAATAAGTGTTACAAAAACTATGGCGAGATTTTCCGTTTCAAAGTGGCACATAGAAGCTATGTGGTGATGGGCGGGATTGATGCGCTTCGCTTTTTTGGTGGTGAAGGCAAGGATTGTTTCAATGGTGTGAATTTCTGGGGCAAGGCTCAAGACTATATGAAGTGCCCACATATGCTGGTAGGTGTCGATGGCGAAATGCACAAACATCAGCGCGATGCTTTAAAGCCATTAATCAGCAAAGAAGCCTACCTCAATCGAATTGAGGATCTTGCTGGTCCCGTTCAGGAAATTATCGACAACACCAAAGATGGGGTATTCGATGTAGGGCCTGGCATCCGTCATATTTTTTCAAATCAGATTGGCTACAACCTGCAAGGTTATAAACCTGATTACAACGAAGTGGTTGAATTCATTTATTACTTCGGTGGCGTCATGAATGTTTATGGCTTACGTAAGTGGCCTGAACTCATGCTAAGAACACCGCGTTTTCTTAAAGCAAAGGCCTTAGCCAAGAAACACGCTCGAAAAGTAATTGAAATTTCAGAACAAAGAACACCTGAAGAAGTTGCTAACAAACCCCTTATGATGGATGTCATGCTACCTAAACTCAGGGAGAAGCCAGAATGGTTTGGCAAAGGTGAAGAGGAAATGTATGGCTTACTGCCTTTTGTTGCAGCACTCGACACCATTGGTGCCAGCACGGGTTTTATGATTCAACGATTACTTGAAAACCCTGATCTCTATCAACGCATTCAGAAAGAAGTGGATGAAGTTTTCTCGAAAGGCTTACCTGATAGTGAAACGCTTCTAGCGATGGAAGATTTGAACGGGCTTTGCAAGGAAACATTGCGTTTACAACCCACCGGTTTTGGTATGACCAGAACAGCCACCAAGGATTTTGTGTTCAAGGGTTATCAGGTTTACAAGGGAGAAGATGTTTTGATTTTCACCACGGCTGATCATCGTAATAAAAATTATTTCCCTGACCCAATGAAATTCGATATCGAGCGTTATCGCGAACCACGCAATGAGCATCGTACGCCCGTTTATGCACCTTTTGCTAAGGGCGCTCACTCCTGCCTGGGCGCAGGAATGACTGAACTGATGATGCCTTTGAATATGGGATTAATTCTTTATAACTGGGATCTGTCTCCCGCTTGTGACATGAAAAAAGTGAAGATGACCTTTAATCCAGCGCCAGTACTTTCTAATAATTTCAAAATTAAAGTACAAAAAAGAAAACACTTATAATATTCGAAATAGTGTCGACGTAGTACACAGCATATTTTCACCTTATGCGCCTTCTGTTAAACTGATAGTTCGGAATACAATCAGGTTATAGATAATTTCACATAAGAATAACAAGGAGAGAACCATGCAAGGCAATATGATGCAGCGCCAGATGACGCTAACGGATGTAATGCGTCACGCAAGAACAAACTACCCCAATCAGGAAATCGTTTCTGTCACAGCAGATAACCCAGCACATCGATATACCTACAAGGAATCCTTCACCCGTGCTGCACAACTTGCATCTGCATTAGAAAAACTTGGCGCAAACGCTGGTGATCGCATCGCTAGCCTTGCATGGAATGATTACCGCCATTTTGAATTGTATTACGCCAGCTCCTGCAGCGGTATGATATGTCACACCATCAATCCTCGTTTGTTCCCTGAACAGATTGCCTTCATCATCAATCATGCAGAAGACAAAATCATTTTTACTGATTCTATGTTTGTGCCATTGCTTGAGGCACTTTCAGACAAAATAAAAGTTGAAGCTTTTGTTGTGATGACCAACAAGGAAAATATGCCGGAAAGCAAATTGGCCAATGTTCATTGTTACGAAGACCTGATTGCTAGCGGAGATGAAAATTTTTCATGGCCCGAGTTAAATGAAAACGATGCGGCTGCACTTTGCTATACATCAGGAACCACGGGCAATCCAAAAGGTGTACTGTATTCACATCGCGCGATGGTGATTCATAGTTATGCCAGTTTATTACCTGATGTTTTTGATCTAAGTGCAACTGATGTAGTGATGCCCATCGTACCCATGTTTCATGTGAATGCCTGGTCCATTCCCTATGGTGCTGCCGCTGTTGGTGCAAAGATTGTTTTCCCCGGCCCAAAAATGGCGGATGGCGAAACCTTAAGTAAATTAATCAACGAAGAAAAAGTTACCATTTCTGCAGGCGTGCCTACCGTGTGGTTAGCGCTACTGACCTACCTTCGCCAAACAGGCATTAACATTCCCTCGCTCCAACGCGTTGTGAGCGGAGGTTCAGCATGCCCTTGGTCAATCATGGAAGAACTGGAACAGAAACATGATGTTTATTTACATCAAGCATGGGGTATGACAGAAATGACGCCGCTTGGAACCTATAACGCACGGGTTTCTACAAACCTGCCTCCAGAAAAACAAAAAGCCCTGAGACTAAAACAAGGTAAACCCAGCTTTGGTGTTGAATTAAGAATTGTTGATGAAAAGGGAAATGAATTACCTCGTGATGGCGTGGCTTTCGGCGCTTTGCAAGTGCGAGGCTACTGGATTATTGAGCGTTACTTCAAACAGACAGAAAGCGCGCTTACTGCTGACGGTTGGTTTGATACGGGTGATGTGGCAACGCTTGACCCTGATGGCTACATGACCATTACCGACCGAACCAAGGATGTTATCAAGTCCGGTGGCGAATGGATTTCCTCCATTGAGTTGGAAAATCAGGCAGTTGCACTTGATGGCGTTGCAGAAGCTGCCGTTATTGGTGTGCTACATCCTAAATGGGATGAGCGTCCTCTGCTTATTATTGTTAAAGATGGTTCAAAAGAACTTGAGCCAAACGAAATCCTGGCTAGCTTTGAAGGCAAAGTTGCCAAATGGTGGATTCCTAACGATTGTGTTTTTGTTGAAGAAATACCACACACCGCAACGGGCAAGATAAGCAAGAAAGATTTACGGGAACAATTCCAGAATCATCAATGGACTCAGGAAATCGAAAAATAATAGGATAAAAACACTAGCTTGGGTAGAATGAACACGCTATGCCCGTTAGTATGGGGCATGAGTAAAAAAAATAATTCCAATAACGATTCATATAATAACGCTGATCACGACCTGCCATTGGGCGAAGGTAATCGCTTCAAGGAAAGTATTATTGAAGAACCTGAACTAGTTTCAGCCCTGGCACAAGCAAGCGTTTATTTTACTCAAGGCGTTTACGATAAGGCCGAACCCCTGTTTCGTAGCATTCCAAAAACTTTTTCAAAGTATCACGTGGCGGTTTCAGGCCTTTTTAACCTGCTCTGGCTTAAAGACACACCAGAGTCAAAACGGGAAGCCATGCAACTTGTTGATGAATTTCTGGAAGAGGCTGACAGGGATGACCCTGAGGTTAAACCCGTCGTTGCAAACTTTTTGAAAATAAAAATCGAACTATTAAAAACCGACGAGTGGTTAAAATAATCAATCCGCACTGAGCTGTTTTAAATCAGGCTTGTTATTAGGCAAACAGATGTACAGGAAAAGATAGCCAACGAGACCTGATAGCAAAGAACCTAATACAATACCTATACGTTCATCAAAAGGCAGTTGACCCGCCATTTCGCCAAAGGCAAGTGATCCTATAAATAAACTCATGGTGAAACCAATGCCGCAAAGTATCGACGTACCATAAAGACACTTCCAGTTCATCGCTCTTGGCAAATTTGCCCAACCCATTTTGATTGCAGCCCAACAGAAAACCATGATGCCAACCTGTTTACCAAGAAAAAGCCCCAACATCACACCTAATGGAACAGCATGAAATATTTCATTAAAACCCTGCCCTCTTAGTTCGACCCCTGCATTTGCAAATGCAAAAATAGGAATAACAAAGAGCATAACCACAGCATGCAAATCATGTTCAAGTGTTTTTAGTGGAGAAAAATCTGGATTCTTATAATCCTTGATGGGAATAAACATCGCTAATACAACACCTGATAAAGTAGCATGCACACCTGACTTTAATGTTGCTACCCACATCACCAGGCCAACAGCAAGATAAACACTGGTAGATGAAACCTTTAAACGATTAAGAACAAATAAAACAGCAATACATGCCAGTGCTACCATCAAAGCAGTGAAGGAAAGTTTAGCGCTATAGAAAATCGCGATGATAATAATTGCGCCCACATCATCAAAAATGGCTAGCGAAGTGAGAAAGATTTTAAGTGACACAGGCACACGGGAACCAAGAAGCGAAAGTACGCCTAAGGCAAAAGCAATATCGGTTGCTGTTGGAATTGCCCAGCCATCCATTGCAATAGGGTCTTTATGATTAATCAGAATATAAATAATGGCCGGGACAACCATTCCGCCCAAGGCGCCAATGCCTGGCAAAATGATATTTCTGGTATCCGAAAGCTCGCCTTCTACTAATTCCCTTTTTAATTCCAGGCCAACAAGAAAAAAGAAAACAGCCATCAAACCATCGTTAATCCAGAGCAACATAGGCTTATCAATACCAAAATTCCCTACCCTCACCTCCATTGTTACCGATAGGAGCTGCTCATATAAATCAGAGAAAC
Source organism: Pseudomonadales bacterium (assembly GCA_040235395.1). GTDB lineage: Bacteria > Pseudomonadota > Gammaproteobacteria > Pseudomonadales > JBECKS01 > JBECKS01. Next base: position 13,370 of record JBECKS010000128.1, read on the forward strand.
CTGAGTTAGCAAGCACCATTGCTATCGCTGCTGCAAACATAAGCAGAATGCCGCCAGCGGACTCGGATTTAGCAAACTCCGAGAGAATGTCAGTTGGGGTTTTGTTCTTTTGTTGTTCCATACTTCACTAATTCGTTCATTCGATTAAGGTGACCACTGTATCACACATTGAAAATGTGCTGAAAACTAGCTCTCACTCCAAACTGCCAATTCGTTACCACTTGGCTCAAGAAAATGAAAACGTCTACCACCTGGGAAATCAAAAATATCCTTTGATATTGTTCCACCAGCAGATAACACCCTGTTACGACAATCTTCCAGCTGTTTTGAATAAAACACCAGTAATGCAGCGCCTGTTTCTGTTCTTGAACAAGCTTGAGCTCTGAAGAAGCCACCATTTAAACCTTCATTATCAAAAGCTGTGTAATCTGGCCCATAATCCTGAAACTGCCAACCAAACACCTTATTGAAAAAAGTCTTGCTAGCTTCAAGATCCTGCGCAGCAAACTCTACGTAATTAAGCTTTTCTTCGGGGTGCATTGTCATTTCCTCATCATCGTCTTTAGCGACAAATATAATTATCACTGCTAGAATGGCAAGCCTTTGCGGACAAGAAATAGCTTAACCATGAGTAAAAAAATAGATTTCGAAAAATCCCTCTCCGAATTACAGGCGCTTGTTGAAGAAATGGAAAGTGGCGAACTTTCCCTCGACCAGTCGCTCGCAAAATTCGAAAAAGGAGTGGCACTGACACGCAATTGTCAGGAAGCACTCAAGAATGCAGAACAACGCGTGAATATTCTGTTACAGAAACATGGTCACGATAGCCTGGAAGACTTCCTGAATGGCGACGAATGATATTCAGGATTTTTTCAAGGAAAGCCAGCAACAGGTAGAAAAAGTCATACAGGAAATTCTTAACAGCACCGGCAATATCGCTCCAACGCTGAATGAAGCCATCCATTACTCCATATTTAATGGCGGTAAACGTTTTCGACCCAGTCTCTGTTATGCTACCGCACTAGCCTTGAACGCTGACACATCAAAGGTGGATTGCGTTGCTGCTGCCATTGAAATCATTCACTGTTATTCCCTTGTTCATGATGACCTCCCCTCCATGGACGATGACTCACTACGTCGAGGCAAACCCACTTGTCATATTGTTTACGGTGAATCCAATGCAATTCTCGCTGGTGATGCCATGCAAGCCTTCGCGTTTCAGGTCTTGATAGAACTTAACCCAAAGATCACAACAGAACAAAAACTTTCCATGATTATTGAGCTCTCTAAAGCAAGTGGTAACGAAGGCATGGCCGCAGGCCAGGCACTGGATCTGGAAGCAACTAACAAGGATTGCGATCTTGAACAACTCGAACGCATTCATCGTTTCAAGACGGGTAAAATCATTCAGGCCTGCATTGATCTCAGCGCCATAGCACTTGGACAACAAAACACTGAGGCACACCTTTCCCTACAGGCATATGCACAAGCACTCGGACTGGCTTTTCAGGTAAAGGATGACATTCTTGATGTTGAAGGAAATACCGAAACACTTGGAAAAAATCAGGGCGCTGATGCAGCCATGAATAAGAACACTTATCCACGTCTACTCGGTCTCGAAAATGCCAAATTCATGGCAAATGAACTGCATGAAAAAGCACTTTCCGCAATCAGTGCATTTGGCAAAGAAGCAGATACCTTGAGAGCACTTTCTCATTACGTTATTCACCGTGAAAAATAGTTCATGACAAGGTAAAATCGTCCTTCACTTTTTAATTCAAGATTTTCTTTTCCATCGACTTCATGTTTGACGAAATACCTCCATCGAGGCCTGAAACACCAAGGCTTGATCGCATCAATGAACCTGCCGACCTGAGAAAGCTCGACAGGAATGAGCTTCATGCGCTTGCAGCTGAGTTGCGTCATTACCTGATGTACTGTGTCGGTCAGACCGGTGGGCATTTCGGTGCTGGTCTTGGTGTGGTGGAATTAACCATTGCCCTGCACTATGTTTTTGAAACCCCAAAAGACAAGCTGGTGTGGGATGTTGGGCATCAGTGCTACCCCCATAAGATATTAACGGGTCGACGTGATGCCCTGTTAAACATACGCAAGTTTGATGGCATCTCGGGATTTCCGAAGCGCAGCGAAAGTGAATTCGATACCTTTGGTGTGGGTCATTCAAGCACCAGCATCAGCGCCGCCCTGGGCATGGCTGTTGCAGCACGGCAGACTGGTAAAAAACAATCATGTGTTGCCATTATTGGTGACGGTGCACTAACGGGCGGCATGGCTTTCGAGGCCATTGCCCATGCAGTTCATACAAAAGCCAACCTGATTGTCATTCTTAATGATAATGAAATGTCGATTTCAAAAAATGTTGGTGGCCTTTCCAATTATTTTGCAAAACTCTGGGCAAGCAAGTTCTACAACAATATTCGTGAAAGTAGTAAAAAAGTGTTGTCCTCTGCACCACCTGTTAAGGATTTTGCCAGTAAGACAGAAGAATACATGAAAGGTATGGTATCGCCTGCCACGCTCTTTGAAGAACTTGGCTTTAACTATCTTGGCCCTTACAACGGTCATGACCTTCACGGTTTGATTCAGATTCTTGAAAACGTAAAGGATTTACCTGGTCCACAACTGATTCATATCGCTACTGTAAAAGGCAAAGGTTTCACGCCAGCAGAAAAAGATCCCATTGCCTATCATGCCATCAACAAAATTGAACCTAATAAAAAAATTGAAGAGTTACCCGTTAAACCCACACCAAAGTTTCAGGATGTATTTGGTCAATGGCTTTGCGATATGGCTACTCAGGATCCTCGACTCATTGGTGTTACACCTGCCATGTGTGAAGGGTCGGGTATGGTTGAATTTGCAAAACGTTTTCCAGATCGTTTTCACGATGTTGCCATTGCAGAACAACATGCCGTGACTTTCTGTGCTGGGCTTGCTTGTGAAAACATGAAACCTGTTCTTGCTATTTATTCAACATTTTTACAACGCGGCTATGACCAACTCATTCACGACGTTGCAATCCAGGATCTTGATGTGCTGTTTGCCATCGATCGTGCAGGACTCGTTGGTGAAGATGGCGCCACACATTCTGGTTCTTTCGATTTAAGTTACCTGCGTTGCATTCCAGGCATGGTGATTGCCACACCCTCCGATGAAAATGAATGTCGACAATTACTTTACACCTGCTACAAACACAAAGGCCCTGCCGCCGTCCGCTACCCTAGAGGAACAGGTGTTGGTGTTGATATTGAAAAGAACATGAAACCGATGGAAATCGGTAAATCACGAATTCTCAGACAGGGAAAATCCGTTGCCATCCTTGCTTTCGGCCCCTGTGCTTATGAAGCATTGAAGGCTGCTGAAGCATTCGATGCTAGTGTTATTGATATGCGTTTTGTCAAACCACTGGATGAGGAAGTCATACTCTCTACCTGCAAGTCACATGAACTCATTGTTACCGTAGAAGAAAACGCCATCATGGGTGGCGCTGGTTCAGCTGTGAATGAATTCCTTATTCAACAAGGAATCGAGATACCCATTCTCAATATTGGTTTGCCTGATATTTTTGTTCGGCATGGCTCACAGAAACAGCTTCGCGCACTGTATCAAGTGGATGCGCAAGGCATCACAGAACTCATTGAAGAAAAACTCAGGAAGCCTGAATAAAAAATAGAAGGCATTCCGGATCTAATCTTCTGAATAATCCGCTAGCAATACATTCAAGGTTTCCCTTAACAAAGGGCGGTAACTCTCTAGCAAAGTAGAATTACCTTCAAGTGCAGCTTCAAAAATTTCCTCATAAGAACGAATGAAGGCTTGTCTCTGTACAACATAAACATTATCACGCTCACTTAAGGAAAAACGGGAAATAATACTTGCCTGCGTTACGAGCACCAGAATGACTGACTCTTTTGTTGAATTGTGTCGTCTCAAGGCATCCAGAAAATGATTGCCGCCCACCTGGTTTTCGAGACAAGCGTAATCCACAACCACCAGATTAATACTGACGCCAACATCACTGGAAAGCCTCACATTAGCCAATCCATCCTGCAAACTGGCAGAAGCACCCGTTTTCATGCCCCACAAAGTGCTAAAGGATTTCAATTGTTCACGGCAGTGCTCACAAGCATCAACAATCAATAGCGACCTCGAAGTGAGCATAGGATTTTTTCTGAGTGAAAAATCACGTTTTTCTTCAGGGGAAGAGAGCGCCCTTAATGGCACATCAATGATGAATGTCGAACCTTTACCAAGCTCACTGTGTAAATTGATTTCTCCCCCTAGTAACTGGCTCAATTCCCGACAAATAGCCAAGCCTAGACCTGCCCCAGCGTGTCGACTTGTTGTTCTGGTATAGAGCTGTGTGAAATCTTCGAAAATACTTTCAACCTGCTCAGAAGGAATGCCTATACCGGTGTCACTAACCTGAAAACAAATAACAGTCTTACCTGGATCACTTAGCATCTTATTAAGTTTTTCAACTTTCAAGGTAACTACGCCCTCTTTTGTAAACTTGTAGGCATTACTCAGGAAATTAATAAGAATCTGACGTATACGATTTGCATCACCAAAAAGATCTCTCGGAACATTTTGATCAATCTTGAACAACAAAGGAATTCCCGACTCCGTAATTCTCATCATAAAAAGTTTTTCTACGTCGAGTAACATTGTCTGCAAATCAAAAGCGGCTTCCTCAATCTTCATTTTTCCGGATTCAACTTGAGAAAAATCAATCAGATTATTCACTAGATGCATTAAGGTTCTTCCAGAAGCATTTAACACATCAACAAATTTTTTCTGATGATCATCAAGGTCCGTTTCATTTAATAATTGGCTTATACCAATAATGCCATTCAGAGGTGTTCTGATTTCATGGCTCATTTTCCCAAAGAACTCGCTTTTTGCTAACTCACTTGATTTTGCAGCAATAAGTTTTGCTTCATACAGCTTCTGCTTTTCATTTAAGATATTAATCTGATTCGTTAAAGTGTTAGAAAGCAGATAAAGATTCAAACAAAAGGCAAGACGTAAATACTCATTTACATAGGGAATGTTGACTAACTGCAAGCTATATAGAATAACAATCAACAATACATATAAAGCGATGGGAAAAAAGGAAAACAGAAATCCTTTCGCAATCACATCGTTATAACGGCGAACAATATAGAATCCACTGCCGATAGAAAGTGCCACAACAACGACCGTTGATATGTACACAAGATATTCCACTGCCTGATAAGGCATGGAAAATGTAAACAAAGCAAACAACAGCATGAGAAGCTGAAGCATTTTGAACCATTGAATATATTCTGGAATGCGTTCTTCTAACATCAAAATCAAAGTAGTAAATCGAGTGAAAATAAAAAGAAGCAGGAATGCTGTCATCCAGACAAACACTGACTTGAACTCAGCTGATATGGAAGCGGGCCACAGAAAGGCTACGCTCCCGTCCTGCGCCTCCAGATACAGCATGAAGGCAAGAATATAAAAACAGAAACCTAGATAGGTTGGACTCCCTGTTCTTCTGAAAACGCCAAAATTGTAAATCAGAACACCCAAAGCAAATCCTAAAGTAAGAAAGCTATATGCCTGAAAAACCATCTGCATACCAAAGAAGGTGGGGAAATCCATCAGCTCCATGTTGTATGCCCCATTACCTTCACCCTTCCAACTCATGTAAATCCAGCTTTCTGAATCCTTCGGCAAATGCAGGTTTGCAACGTATTTTCGAGTTGACATCTGTCTATCAAAAAACGTCTGATAATCTCCAAACTCGATTTTATTAATAATAAAATCCTTTTTTGTTTTAACTTTTGCTGGATCGAGCTGATATAGCGTTGCGCCAATCACATTCCTGAAATTGGTGTTGATAACAATATCCAGATCACTTGCCGTTTGATTACTGATGCCAAAACGATGCCAATAGGTTACTGATGGGTTATAGATTTGAAGCTTCCCAATTGCCTTGTCAGAAAATTCCTGAACCTTAATCACATCCTTAAGAGGCATCATATCTGTGTTATCAATAAACTCTTGGCTGAACTCATTAAGCGCTATATTGAACGAATCCGATTTAAGATTCACAACGGAGATGTTTTGAAGGGATTCGTGCTCAGGAATTTCAACAGTTTCATTTTGTGCATGCAGGAATAGTGGCAGCACAAGAAAAAGCTGAACAAGAAAAAAAGAATAAAGAAGTGATTTTATATGCAGCTTAGCAAAAACACTCATAGCGTATTAGAAAATCAACTTATAAGACGTAAATTGTGGTGAGCATGGGCAAAAAATATCCACAACATCAGGGCCCTTACATGCAAACGTGAAAGGAATCATGGAGAGCAAAACCCGCATTTTTATCATGTCCTGAAAGCGCTTTGTTCCCACTTACATGCTCCAAAATTGAATGACTTTCATTATACACAGCGACTAAATACTGACTAGCGTGCAGCTTTTGTTCCCGATAAAAGGCGCTCTATGGCGCTTACCTAGCTATTTCAGTTAAAATTTCCTTCCCATTTCTCAGTATTTTTATCAAAGCTCTTATTTCATGAACTCAAAACCAAAACCCAAAGTTGGCATGGTCAGCCTAGGCTGCCCGAAAGCACTTGTTGATTCAGAACGTATCCTTACCCAATTGAGTCAGGATGGTTATGAACTGGTGGACGGTTATGAGTCGGCTGATCTCGTGGTGGTCAATACCTGCGGTTTTATTGATTCTGCCAAAGAAGAATCACTTCAGGCAATCAATGAGGCATTAAACGAAAATGGAAAAGTGATTGTGACGGGTTGTCTGAGTAACGCTGACAGGAACCTCAAACAGAAATTTCCAAATCTTTTAAGCGTTAGCGGTCCTCAGCAATACGATAGTGTAGTGAATGCTGTTCACCAATATCTTCCTCAAAGCATCAAGCTGGAAAATTCCATTTATCCTTCCCTACCAGCATCCGGCATCAAACTAACACCACGTCATTATGCTTACTTGAAAGTATCTGAAGGATGTAATCACAAATGCACTTTTTGCATCATTCCAGACTTAAGGGGAAAACTTTCTAGCCGTTTGATTGATGAAGTACTTAAGGAAGCTTTGATTTTGAAAAATGATGGTGTAAAGGAACTACTTGTGGTTGCCCAGGACACCAGTGCTTATGGTCTTGATTTAAAATACCAGACTGCTCACTGGCAAGACCGCGAAATCAAAACGCAATTCAAGGCGCTTTGTGAAGAACTTGCTTCATTAGGTTTATGGGTGCGCCTGCATTACGTTTATCCTTATCCTCATGTTGATGAAATTATTCCTTTAATGAATGAAGGCTATCTTCTGCCTTATCTTGATATTCCTTTTCAGCATGCGCATCCTGATATTCTAAAAGCAATGAAACGCCCTGCTTCAAGTGAAAATGTGCTTAAGCGAATTAATACCTGGCGAGATATTTGCCCTGACATCAATATACGCAGCACTTTTATTGTCGGTTTCCCTGGAGAAACAGACGAACACTTTGAATCACTACTGAATTTTCTTGAGGAAGCACAGATTAATCGTGCCGGATGTTTTAAATATTCTGAGGTAGAAGGTGCTGTTTCCAATCAGCTTGCCAATCATGTTGATGAAGACACCAAAGAAGAACGCTGGCATGCGCTCATGGCGCTACAGGCAAGTATAAGCTCAGAACTTCTAGCGAAAAAAGTTGGCAAGCGAGAAAAAATCATCATCGATGAAAGTAGCGCAATGAATTGCATTGGAAGAACGCAAGGTGATGCGCCTGATATTGACGGTCTGGTTCATATCAAAGGATTAAATGAATTCAAACAAGGCGATATCGTCGAATTAATGATTACCGGTTCTGATGATTTTGATCTTTTTGTTGATCTCTCTGCTCAAGGTCGAAAAATTTCCCTCAGCAATATCAATCATTAATAGGTATAAAGTTTTTCAGGCAGTAAAGGTCATTCGCGTTTGCGAAAATATTTCCTGCAAATGCGATAATCGCTCTTCTGTATTCTGCATCTCTAACAGTTTCTGGCGTTTTGGCATAGACACGGGTGCTATATGGCTAAGATAGAAACTGATTTCTGTAGCAGACAGGCTATCCGTTTTCTCTGAAATGAATTCAGGACTTTCCTTCCTGATTGAATCAAGAATATTTTTAAAAAACATATAATGTTCTGGCAACTCCATCACTTCAGCTTCTGAAAAAGCTTCAAGCTTTGCGCGTAATAACTTATCAGGGTCGTGATGTTTCTCTGTCAGAATTACCCTGGTTCCAGCTCTGGCAACTATATCCAGGACCCCACCATGACCCTGATTGAAATCAATAATACGTGCCAATGTCGCAACGGAATAACATTCGCTAGCTTCGCCCACTTCACTTCCTGTGCCCTTAATCAAACTCACCACAAAAGGTCGATCATGCTGGGTACACTCTTTCACCATACGCAGGTAACGTTGTTCAAATATTCTCAGGGCAATTTTGCAGCCAGGAAATAATACTGTATGCAAAGGAAAAACAGGGTAGTCAATTTCCTGATTCATTTTTATTCTGCGCCTTTCTTTTTATTCTGCGCCTTTCATGGGCACTTCATTCATATTCATGGTGTTAATCTTATCAACTACTTCAATCATTTCGCTTTTTACGCCCTCAGGTGCAGTATCACTAAACTGCCAGTTACCGTTACTATCCTTCCAACGATATACCGACTTCGTAGCTGATCTTTCATTAATAGGCACATCAATGTTTTTTTCATTCAGCTCGGTTTTAGTGGTATGCAAAAGCCTTCGGTAACTGGCTTGATAGCGAGTTACGATGGTTTTGTTATCGAGGGTTTTTAAATCATTAAAGCTCAGGAAGTTTTTCCCTGGATAGCGTTCAAGTACAAAAGGCACAGAAAGCAAAGCTGTTATAAGTAGAATAAGGACTACTGATATAAGTCTCATTGCTATTTACTCCCAATCAGTTTTTCAAGGATTCGACAAAAGCTTTCTGTATACCAGAAAAGCCACCATTACTCATAAAGACCACACGTACATTATTACTCGATTGCTTAACATAATGATCCAGTCGTTTTTGTAATTCAGGAATACTCTGGAAACAAAAAGAATGATCTGTCTGCAAGAGTTCCGCCAGCGCCAGATTCTCTGCTGTATACCATAGGGCAAGATCAGCCGTTTCACAGGCCAGCGCCATATTTTTTCCATGCACGCCCATTTTCATGGTGTTGGAACGCGGCTCAAGTACTGCAATGATTGTGTCATCTGGATAACGGCTTCTTAAGGCCTGCAAGGTCGTGGTAATGGCCGAAGGATGATGCGCGAAATCATCAAATACACTTAACTGTTTTCCTGACTCCAAACTGACTTCGGCCAGTTTTTCCAAACGTCGTTTTACATTCTGGAAACTCGCCAGTGCCTCAGCACTTTGCTGTAATGAAATACCAATGTGATGAGCGGCCACACAAGCAGCAAAGGCATTCTTTAGATTATGCTCACCAATCAACTGCCAGGACACATGCGCCAGTTCGTTACGTTTATGATTAATCACTTCAAACTCACCGCCATCTTCAGCGAGTTTCTTTACTTGCCATTCCTGATTAGCAACATTGTCTTTTGTGCTTAAAACCGACGCTTCACTCCATAAACCTTTTTCAATCACTTCCTTTAAATAAGGTTCATCATCGGGATAAATCACTTTCCCTTGCGAGGGCACAATACGTAATAAATGTTGGAACTGCTTTTGAATGTCTGTGATGTCCTCAAAGATATCCGCATGATCAAATTCCAGATTATTGAGAATCAAGGTTCGTGGATGGTAGTGAATGAATTTGGAACGCTTGTCAAAAAAGGCTGTATCGTATTCATCTGCCTCAATAACAAAAAAATCCGATTTACCCAATCGAGCCGAGGAGGAAAAATTTGCTGGCACCCCCCCGATAAGAAAACCTGGTTCAAAACCGTTTTTCTCAAGAATCCAGGCCAACATGCTCGTGGTTGTGGTTTTACCATGGGTGCCTGCAACAGCCAGCACCCAACGCTTGTATAAAAGATGTTCTGAAAGCCATTGCGGCCCTGAACAATAAGGAAGTTGATTATTGAGCACGTACTCTACCGCCTCATTACCTCGGGAAAGGGCATTGCCTATAATCACCAGATCCGGTTTTTCAGCAAACTGTGCCGAGTCATACCCCTGATGAATCACGATGCCCTGCTCTTCCAACTGAGTGCTCATGGGTGGATACACATTGAGGTCGCAACCGCTGACACGATGCCCCATCTCTCTTGCCAGTAGCGCAAGGCTGCCCATGAATGTGCCACAGATTCCAAGAAAATGGAGATGCATGTTTACCCCTTGTCTCATTATTCTTAAGGCTTAATAAAACGCCTGACTTTTAAACCCCTCATTGTTCTAGCGCAAAGCATCTCTGGATAACATGCAAAACGTAACTAGAAACAGTATGATTGGCGCAGCCTTTATTTGTGCCATTCTAAAATAAGTACGGCCTGCAAACAAAACAAACTCCCTTAGCAAAAGACTACCTTCAGGAGACTCAATGTCTGAGCCAAAAAATGCCTTTTATGCCCAATCTGGTGGCGTAACCGCTGTCATCAACGCAACAGCCAGTGGCTTGATTGAAACTGCACGAAAACATCCTGACAAAATAGGAAAGATCTACGCGGGTAAGAATGGAATTATGGGTGCGCTGAAGGAAGAGTTAATCGATACATCTCTGGAGAGCGATGCAGATATTGCCGCCCTGCGTCATACACCGGCCGGTGCCTTTGGTTCCTGTCGACACAAATTAAAATCCATTGAAGAAGACAGGGATGAATACCAACGCATTCTCGAAGTGTTTCAGGAACACAACATTGGTTACTTCTTTTATAACGGTGGTGGTGATTCTCAGGATACTGCTAACAAGGTTTCTCAATACAGCAAGCAGATTGGTGCACCCATTCAATGTATTGGCATTCCTAAAACTATCGACAATGATTTACCGCTCACTGATAACTGCCCTGGCTTTGGTTCTGTTGCCAAGTATGTCAACGTTTCCGTTATGGAAGCCGGGCTTGATACTTACTCCATGTGCGACACCTCCACCAAGGTTTTTATTCTGGAAGTCATGGGCCGGCACGCTGGCTGGATTGCAGCTTCAGCCGGACTTGCGGCGGAAACACCAAAAGATCCTCCGCACATCATTCTCTTTCCTGAAGTAGCTTTTGATGAAACTGCTTTTTTGAAAAAAGTGAAGTTCAGTGTCGATAACTATGGCTACTGTGTCATTGTCGCTTCAGAAGGAACGCGTTACGCAAGTGGCAGAAATATCAGTGCTTCTACTGCCGTTGATGCTTTTGGTCATAAACAGCTGGGTGGCGTTGCCCCTATTCTTGCGCAACTTATCAAGAAAGAACTCGGTTATAAATATCATTGGGCGCTTGCTGATTATCTTCAACGTTCTGCTCGTCATATCTCGTCACTTAGCGATGTCGAACAGGCATATGCACTAGGTAAAGCCGCTGTGGAATTTGCACTGGCAGGTAAAACAGCTGTGATGCCTGTCATTGTCAGGGAAAGCGATGAACCATATCGCTGGTCAATTGGAGAAGGCTTGCTCTCGGACGCTGCTAATATTGAAAAAATGATGCCAGATGAATTTATCAGCGAAGATGGTTTTGGTATTACAGCAACAGCAAAAAAATATTTTGCACCCTTAATTGAAGGCGAAGATTATCCTCCTTATAAAAATGGTTTGCCGATTTACGTAACATTGAAAAACCAGTTAATAGAGAAGCGCTTACCTGAATTCAAGATAAAAAAATAATTTTAATCTTCCAGAATTTCTCGACAGTTTTCTTTAAAACGTTCAAGTTGTTGAGCAAACTGACGTCGCTCACTAGCGCTGAATCCTTTTAAAAGACGATCCATTAAATCGCCTCCTAGTTCCAGCATCGGTCCGTAAAGTTTTTCTACTTCCTTGGTCAGAAAAACCTGTTTCGCACGTCGATCCTTATCATTCTCTTTTCGCTTGATAAGTTTCTTATCTTCAAGGCGATCCAGCAAACCACCCATAGCAACTTTTCCAATGCCTAGCTGCTCAGCAAGCTCTACTTGCGTGCAGCCATCCTTGCGCATTAAATAAAGCAGCACCCTGAGTTGCGAGCGCGTTAAACCCAAAGGTGATATCACTTTATCTACCACGGCTGTCACCAGACGGTGGACATCGCTTACGAGAAAACCAATGTTACTTTCTAAGTCAATGTCGGTTTCCAGATCAACTTGATCTGTCTCTATTTTTTTTCTTTTCACTCATTTTAATGCTCGGGAATTAAACAGGAATGAACGGACTCTTCACCAGGAATTTCCCTGGCAAGGGTTCTGATTGCTAGTTCCGCGTCTTCCAACTTGAAGTTATGTGTATGCATGGCAGCAAAATCCACCACACCACTTTCGATGGCACGAATGGCATTTCTGTAACCACTGGAAGTCACTCCAATCGCACCTTTGATTGAAATTTCCTTGACCACAATAATGTCAGAAATAAAATCAGGAATGGTTTTAAATCCTTTCATACCTGCCAACACAACCGTGCCACCCTGTTTGACAAACTGAAGCGCATCGGTAACCGGTTGTGTTGCATAGGAACTGACATCCACAACCACATCGGCACCTTTGCCATTGGTGTATTCCTGAATTTTTCGATGGGCATTTTCATTAGTGACATCAATCGTATGGTCTGCGCCATAAAGTCGTGCAAGCGCCAACTTTTGTTCGTCCTGTTCAATACCGGTCACGATGATTTTTGCAGCGCCCGCCATCTTGCAGGCAATCACACTGGAAAGACCACGTTGACCTGGCCCCATAATAACAACGGTATCACCGGGTTTTGTTTCTGGAATTTCTACAGACCAACGAAAACCTGCTCCCAGTGGATTAAACATCACCGCAATTTCTGGCGCCAACTCATCACTTACCTTGTGCACGATGGAGTTTGCATCAAGCACCATGTATTGCGCGTAAGCACCCCACAAACCATGTTCGCGCTCAAGGGAAATATAGGAATAAATCTGTCGCGTACTACAGATGTGATAACGCCCTGCATGACAATCAAGACAATGATGACAAGGCAGCATGGTTTCCACAGCCACCCTGTCCCCAACGTTTACACCCCAACGTTTAGCAGCTACATCGCCAATAGCCGCAATTCTCCCTAAGGGTTCATGACCAGGAATCGCGGGAATAGGCGTGCCCAACACACCCTCAAATTGCTCATAGTCGCTGCCACAGATTCCACAAGCTTCAACCTCAAGGATGGCCGACTCAGCTGTAATATCAGGAATGGGCAAACTACGCTTCTCAAGCTGTCGTTTAGCGGTTTGAACCATGGCCAGGGTTTGTTTTGGAACTTGCATAAGCTACTCATCAGATGGCTTTCCAAGGAGTATAGACAGAAATAGTACGCATGTGTACTATTTTAAAAAACAGGAAAATCATGGAGTGAAACATGAGCGACTTCAAAGCACGCATAGCCCCTCTCAGCAAGGAAGAGGCTGTGAAACGTGCACAGGAACATGGCTTGCCCCAACAAATTGCCGAGCTGAACATTTTCAGGGTCTTGCTTAATCATCCTGTCTTGGCCAAGGAAATAAACAGCAGCCTGCTAATGCTGCTGTTTCTTGGTAACAAACTTTCTCACCGAGCTCGCGAACTCATCATCATGCGCCTTGGTTGGCGAACGGGTTCTGAATACGAATGGTCACAACACTGGCCAATCGCCAAGGATTTTGAAGTAGATGAAGCTTCATTGCTCGCCACACGGGATTGGGAAGAATCGGATGACCTCAACGAAGCTGACAAGGCTGTGCTTGCCGCCACCGATGACACCTTAACTTACGGTTATGTGCGCGAAGATGCCTGGAAAGCTATTGAAAAGAATTACCCAAGCGTCGAAGAAAAACTCGAGATTCTCGCTGCCATTGCTAACTGGCGGAGCATTTCCCAGATTCTGCTTAGCTTGCAGATTCCCCTTGATGAAGGCATGGTCTCCTGGCCGCCCGATGGTCTAATTCCTGAATCGGCACCCTAATCAATCAACAGCTCCTTAATCGGCAGGAAGGGGCTGCTCATCCATCAAGGCGAAAATTCCTCGAGTGATTCGGTACAACACCCACAAACCAGTGAACACAATCACAACAAAAGCAAGTGGTAACCCAAGCACAGTAATCATCAATAAAAAAGAAATGATGATAGCAACCGCTGCATACCAGAAAGTAGTAATCATCCATTCAAAGTGTGATTCCAGATAGGTACCACGGGCATCATCCTTTTTTGCATAACTCAGGATCACAGCAATAATGCTTGGCCAACCTGTCAGAAAGGCTGTCACGACAAAGGCTGGTGTCATCACACCCGTCAACGCGCTAAAGCCATGCAGCGCATAAATAATATAAGCAAGGCTTACCAGACCACTGCTCGGTTCTTTTTCAAATACCTGTAAGGCTCCTGCTTTTTCTTCCGTGTCACTCATAACTGTTTCCCCTCACTCAAAGGAATAATTATTAATTCCTACTATAGGGGTGAATCCTTAAAATTAAATGAATTAATTCACCTTAGGTCATCCTGAACCTGTATTTCATCGGTTCATATGATTAACATGCGTTTACTTACCAGCAAATAAAATTCAATGAAACAGGCACCCAACACAGAAAACATAGTTGCTTCACCTTGTGTGGATATATGCGCACTCGATGATGATGACGTATGTATCGGCTGCTATCGACATGGTCGGGAAGTTTCGCAATGGAATCTCTATTCTAATGCACAGAAAAGACAGGTTCTCGCCTTTTGCAAAGAACGCGCTCAGGGGACTCACATTAAACCTTTAACATGAATTTAAATCAGCAGTTGAACATTGGCATTATTGGCGCTGGCATTAGCGGTTTAGCCTGTGCACTTGCTTTACTAAAACAAGGTCACAAAATCACCATTATTGAAAAAAATGAAACACTGGCAGAACTTGGAGCCGGTATTCAGTTAAGCCCAAACGCGACATACATTCTTAAGGAATGGGAACTGCTTAAGGAAATAGAAGTTCTTGCTTTCAAACCTATCGGTATTCAGTTCAGTCACTGGCGTAGCGGAAACGTCATTGCCAACTTTCCCTTAAATCACAAAACCACCGAAACACCTTACCTGCATATTCACCGTGCTGACCTTCACAAGGTTCTATTAAATGCAGTAACAGCATTTTCTAAGGTACAGATTATTTCTGGTGAAAAACTTGTTGATTTAAAACTGGCAACCGATGCCTGCATGGCTATTACGGAAAACAACGCTTTCATTCCAAAGGAATATGCTTTTGATTATGTCATTGGTTGTGATGGCATCCATTCCCAGTGCCGCCCCTTTATAGAAGCCCACGCAAACGCAAGGTTCACTGGCAATATCGCATGGCGTGGTTTAATTCCTGTTGAAAAACTTTCTAATTCAATCGAACCTAAAGCACATCTTGTAATGGCACCAGGTGCTCATTTGGTTTTTTACTATGTGAGTGGCGGAAAACAACTTAACTTTGTAGCCATTAAAGAAGGTCAACAAAACACTGAGGAATCCTGGACACAAAAAGGCAGTCTGACTGAACTGTTAGAAGATTTTTCAAACTGGTCGCCACGATTTCTCGATATTCTTTCGAAAGCTAATGAGCAGGAACTTTTTAAGTGGGCACTACACGATAGAGAACCCTTAACAAGCTGGCATCAACATAATCTTATTATTACTGGCGATGCTGCCCACCCTGTGCTTCCTTTTCTTGCGCAAGGTGCCGCCATGGGCATTGAAGATGCTTATGTACTTGCTCAATGCATGGAAAAGAGAAACGATATCGAAGTTGGCAAAGCATTTTACCAACTTCGTCATGAACGTTGTGAAAAGGTATTACAAGCTTCACGTGATAACATGAAGCTTTACCATGATAGGAATTTTGTTAAACGAGAAATTCGTGATTTAGGTTGCAGGATTTTCGACAAGGTCTATCCAGAATTCCTTAATAACAAACTTGACTGGCTTTATAACTACAAACCTTAAACAACTTTAACAAATTCGTCGGTAGATGCGCGCTCAGTTCTTAACTGATTTACTTTTGCACTGGTATCTTCATAACCAATTGCCATACCACAAAAAATTGTTTCGTCTTCTGGCGCACCCACAAAACTTTTTACCGCTTCCGCTCTTAAAGCCCAGATTTCCTGCGGGCAGGTATCAAGACCATTTTCCTTAGCCAGCAACATAAAACTTTGCAAAAACATGCCAAGGTCAGACCATTGCGGTTTATCCATCTGTTTATCTGCAAAACAGAAAATAGCAGCTGGTGCACCAAAGAAACGAAAATTTTCCATCATGAATTTCATTCGACCACCTTTATCATCTCTTCCTATATCCATCAGCGCATACATATCTTCGCCAACCTTGAAACGATAATCGCGATAAGGCGCTTTTAATTTTTTTGGATAAATTTCATAAGGTGGCGCTTCCATGGGTGGCGACTTCTCAAGATGTTTCTGAAAATCCTGCATGCGCTCGCCATTAACAAGATAAATTCGCCAGGGCTGAACATTGCCACCTGAAGGTGCCCTCGATGCATTTGCAAGCATGGAAAGAATCAATTCGTTACTAACTGGCTTATCGGTAAATGCACGAATCGAACGACGTGTTTGTAATGCTTCACTCACTTTCATAACTTATTTTCCTAACAATGTTATCCCATGGAATATTCGGTTTCGTCTGTTTTATATTGCGCTTCTCCTGCAAGATTTAACTGACGCATGCTTTCCCTTACTGCCCAGTCATTAACCCATTTCTTGCCACCTGGTAGCAAACGAATACTATAAAGTGCTGCTAATTTCGAACCAAGAATGATACCCAAGGTTGCTGTCGCTAATGGATCCAGCAGCTTTGCTTCCACACCCATCTCATCCGCTTTTTCCTTACCTACCATCTTGGTGTAAAGGAAACGGGTATTCATAACATCCAGTCGATGCATGAATTTATCGACCAATGAATGACCGGTTCGTGTGTAAGCATTCAGAGTAGCTGCATTTAGTTCCTTTGAACGTGGATCAACTTTATCTCGCAAGGTTGCACCCAACATTGACCACGACTTAATGATTTCGCCTCGCTGATCACTCAGGAAA
Source organism: Pseudomonadales bacterium (assembly GCA_040235395.1). Classification (GTDB taxonomy): domain Bacteria; phylum Pseudomonadota; class Gammaproteobacteria; order Pseudomonadales; family JBECKS01; genus JBECKS01. The sequence goes on from JBECKS010000128.1 coordinate 30,567, forward strand.
TAATCATGCAAACCCAAAAGCGAAGCCAGATATCGAGACGCTTCAATACCATCTCGCTGATGTCGGCTAAATGGTTTTTTAGTTTTCACCGACATGATGGAACTCATGAAATTAAAACCGAGAGCAGCCCCCATTTGATCGACCTGAGGAATCGGTACACCATAAGTTTCAAAATCCCAACGGTCTTTATGTTTCAAAAGATTCATACGCACCATGGCATGCATCACGCGAACTTTTGCAGCCGATTTAAATGCCGCTCCACCTGGACGCATGGCACCAGGTAAGGTTGCCATCTTGAAAGTGCTCGTGGTTTCTTTCATTCGACCCGCTGCTGAATCACCGGTTAGCTGACCCGTCATAATCATTGGCAAACCTTGATAGCCATTCATGTAAGTCATCATGAAAGCGATGCGCATCATGTATTCCTGAGTCACGGCATTCACCACGCGCATACGTTTGTGGAATCGGTCAATGGCTTTCCAGTCGACCCACTCAGGCTCGCGATGCAATTCCTTGATAAAACGCACCAGCTCAGGTGGCGCGTCGGGCACAGCATCAATACCTTCATCAAGCGCCTTATCCAGCATGGCGCGGGCTTTCTGGAAACCCAGCTCAGAGAACTTGCTCGCAAAAGCATCAGCAATGGGGTCGCCCATCAAAGTAAGCTGCCTATAGAGCTCTACCTCTTCTTTATCTTCAAGGAAACGTCTGGGCACCTTGGGATCCACCCAGCGGAACATACCGTCTGGATCCTTATCCAGTTCCGTACGAAAGCGCTCCGGCATCGATTCCAGGTCAATCTGATTGTAAATCTCTGGCGCCAGATCACGCTGCATGTTTGAGATGTCGTATCTGCTATAGGCCATGGAAACCCCTTCCTTAACAAGTGTTTAAGAAGGCATGAGTATAGGCAAAGTAGACTTGATGTATATGCATTGGATATACAGCGCCCAACTTTGTCATAGCACGCCAAAACATGCTTACCCATTCCTGAAGACTTAAATAATTGACAGACCGACTGGTCGGATTGTAGAGTAAGCAGCTCTGGTTATTCACAAATAACCAGAACTCCTACTCCTAACAACAATAAACATCGGATTCCTGAGGGACACTTATGCTTTCCCATTTTCTTGAATATCTGAATACCCGGTTTGAAAAGCTTCCAAGCGCAATCCTACCGCATCGATGGCTAATACTGGCAGTGTTTCTGGCATCCACTGGCGCGATGCTGTTTGGAATAATCACCAAATTCAACATGGATCTCTCTTTTGAAACCATGTTTACCAAAAATGACCCCGTCAGGAAAAACCTGAACAACTTCCGCAGCCAATTTGGAAGTGACGATGGTCTTTACATTGTTTATGAGACAGCTGACAGCGATGTTTTTTCTGAGCTTTCCATTTCAACCATAGAGAAGTTGCATAAGGAACTTGATGATGCGCGTGTTGCGCGTGGTGAAAATGCCACTGAGCTGAACAGAATTGAACGCATAGACTCACTCTATAATGTCAGGCTCCAGAAAGTAGAAGGCGACACACTTATTTCTCAAAAGCTACTCGCTACTGACTTTCCTGCCACCGAGGAACAACGAGAACAGAAAAGACAACTTGCACTGAAGGAAGATACTTTCCGCCTTGCTTATTTTTCTGATGATTTCAAATATGGTGGCATCAGAATCAAAACTGATTTCGGCACCCTTCCCGTCAAAAAAGATGGTGAAATAAATGCAGAATCGCAAGGTTCAAGTCTTCTTGATGATGATTTTGGTGACAGCCTGGGTGGCGACAGTTTTTCAGGTGGTCTCACCTACGATGCAAGCATCGTTGATGAAGAAATTGAATATGAAACCACCCAGATGATGGAATACCTGCAATTCATGCAGGATGTTAAAAACATCACCGAAAAACCTGAATACAGTCACTTCAAATTTTATTATTCAGGCAATGCACCCATGATGGAATTCACTGCGCATACCTTTTATCAAGGAAGCGCACTGATTGGCTTGATGGTAGTTGTGTTTGTTTTCCTGCTCTGGTTCCTGTTTCGTTCAGCCAGCGCCGTGGTGTGGCCAATTTCTGTCATTGCAGCAAGCACGCTTTGGTCTATTGGTTTCTTCTCAATTATTGGCGTCACTCTTTCTAATCTAGTCATGTTGACAATCATGTTAATCATGGCAGTAGGCGTTGCTTCCTGTATTCACATTTTGAGCACCTACGGACTCTATCGAAATGAAGGTCTTGCACATGCACAGGCTTTAACCAAAGCCTATCGACAAACTGGAACACCTATTTTCCTGGCTTCCGTCACCACCATGGCCGGTATGATTTCTCTCGTCGTGAGTGATATTCCTCAAATCATGGTATTTGGTTTGCTCTCAGCTTTTGGTGTTTTCATGGCATTTGTTATTGTGATGCTTATCATTCCTATTTGTCTGGAATACTGGCGCCCATACACGCACATCACACACACAAGCAAAGAAGAAAAGAAAAACAATCGATTTCATGATTTCCTGAATGCGCTGCCTGATTTTGTAGAAAAGTATGCCCTGATTATCTTTATTGTTTTTGTCAGTGCCTTCGCACTGTTTGTTTAT
>JBECKS010000156.1:0-8359 GCA_040235395.1 Pseudomonadales bacterium
GCTTAGACATATTCCTTGGCCCTCTTGATACAACATAATTGATAACATCTGACTCAATTCTCATTCCTTTTTCATAAGAGCGCTGTTCTAGTACTTTTTTTCTACCTTCATCATCCAGCGCAAGCACTTCGAAATTCAGTAACTGACTCAGTCGCGTCTTCAAATCCGGCAAGGAAATCTTGAGCCTTGCGAGCGGGACACTTGAACTGACAATTAACTCAGATTGAGAATCTTTCAAACGATTCATTAAATGAAATAGGGATTGTTCCCAGCTAACATCACCCAACACACTATCCAAATCGTCAATACAAACCAGTTTGCAGCTCTCAAGACCTTCGAGTATCTCTGGAGGGAAGGATTCATCAGCATCCATCGGTAAAAAAACGACTGAGCTTTCAGGATAATGTTGCTGAGCAAAATAACTTACTGCATGAAGCAAATGACTTTTACCTACCCCTTCATTGCCCCAAATAAAGAAACCTGTGTCAGCACTAAAAACATTCGAAAGATTCTGTACTAACAGTTTATTCTGACCAATAACAAAATTTTCAAAAACCTTATCAGTGCGAAGAAAAACATCCAAAGTTAGCTGATCATTCATAAACGGATGACCTGCTCTTATGGATTCTCGTTCCATTGATAATACAGAACAGGGTACTCTGGTTGTTTATACTGCTTGAGTTCCTGTGTAGCGTTACTATCTGTTGAATCAGTATTGGGTAGACTTTCTTTGAGATTCTCATCAATCTCATTCTCTTTGGTGATTTCCTGTTCGACTGGCACTTTATCCATGCTCTTCACGAACTGCAGTTCAACTAACTTGCTATCCAGTTTAAGAAGTTTCCTGAGCTTTTCGCTCGACTCTTTCAACTCTAGTTTAAACCTGACTTGATCACCTTTTATGCTTGAAAGACTCAACTGTTCAATCACAAAAAGCCCTTTAAGATAGTTCTGTAGATTAGTCAGACTTTTTAGATCATTAACCTTGTTTACCTGAAGAATTAACTGCTGATTTTGTTCTAAGGCTAGAACGGCATATTCATCTGCCATCTTACCGCTAATATGTTTTATCACTGTTTTCTGCAAGCGATTCAAACTGTCACTGGAAGTACGATAGGTTTTTGCTTTGCCCATCATTACCAGTGTCCATTCTGCCTGCCATTTACCTCCAGAAAAATAATGTTTACCACTTACCCAGGTAAGATTTCCATAGCGTTTATTTGCTTTGGCAATCTGTTCCACATACAAACCCCATAAATCACTTGTCTGCACATTGTTTCTGTCTCTCATATCCATTAAGGGAAATTTGGTTGGTAAACCATAAAAACGGGAGTAATGGAGAAGCGCATCGCGAGCCTGAGTGCTTTCACCATCTGCAAGGATATTACGCACTCCACCCTCTTCACCTATCCACCAGAACATTAATTCAGGTCGATTAACATCCCAAACAGGCAAACCATTCGCCTGCATATCTTTAACGAGAAGGTGATAGTCGAAATTTAAACCAAGTACTTTCAGCTTCGCCGCGTTAATATTTTGAACGACAGCTTCATTTGAATAATCATCTTTATAATAGGGCTCAATCCTGTGCCCTTTCATCGACTCATATCCAAAACGCAGAAGATAACGTGAATTATTCTTCATCAAATTTTTTGCCTGATCGCTTTGTAGCACTTTTTCATCACCTGTAAGCCGTAACAACACTTCAGACAAACCTTGATAACTCGCCCGCCAACGCTCCTCATTACTCTCATCCTTAACAGGCACAGATACATCACCAATACTTGAAAGGCTAGCGGCATGAGAAAAACTGACAGAAAGAAGCAATCCAATCTTTAAAATCAGAAAGCCTACTGAGCGCTCAATACTAAGAACAGGGGCAAAAAGGGAAAAGGAATTGGACAAACTGATAACTCCAGAGGGTTATGACAAAAGCTCACTCACCTTACGGATTTTAATAAACTGAAGCAAGGAATGCAGCCTTAAGCTTATTGTTTTCAAAAGCATTTATGAAAAGACAGGCATAGGGTAGAATCCACGCTTCTTCAGCTTGTATTGAACAGGCTTCCATTGAAAAAGAAGCTCGACCCCCAAATCCGACATTGCCTAACTTAAAAACACACGCCCTCTAACGGAGAAAATCCATGACCCAGAATGATACTTCGTCTCTTAGTTACAAAGATGCAGGCGTTGATATTGATGCAGGTAACGCACTGGTTGAGCGAATAAAGTCCGTAAGTAAGGCAACCAAACGCCCAGAGGTAATTGGCGGCCTTGGGGGCTTTGGAGCACTCTGTAACTTGCCCCAGAAATACAGGAATCCGGTTCTGGTATCTGGAACCGACGGTGTTGGAACCAAACTGAAACTCGCTATGAGTCTTAACAAACACGATACCGTTGGAATAGATTTGGTCGCCATGTGTGTTAATGACCTCTTAGTCTGTGGCGCTGAACCCCTCTTCTTCCTTGATTATTTTGCGACCGGCAAACTCGATGTAGATGTTGCCGCCAGTGTCATTGAGGGCATTGGGGAAGGTTGCCAGCAAGCAGGCTGTGCCCTTATCGGTGGTGAAACTGCTGAAATGCCAGGCATGTACCACGGTGGGGACTATGATTTAGCAGGCTTCTGCGTGGGCGTCGTAGAAAGAGATGAAATTATTGATGGCTCAAAGGTCAAGGCTGGTGACCGCATTATCGGTATCAATTCATCAGGCCCCCACTCCAATGGCTTTTCACTGATTCGTAAGATTCTCGAACGTCAGGCTGATGCTACAAAAGATAATGAGCTCATGAACGCCCTACTGGCTCCCACTCGCATCTACGTAAAGTCCATTCTTTCCCTGATTGAACAAATGCCCCTGAATGCCTTGGCACATATCACCGGTGGCGGTATTACCGAGAATCTTCCAAGAGTACTTCCAGAAAACTGCAAGGCAATCATCGACAGGAAAAGCTGGCAGCAACCCGAATGCTTTAACTGGCTTCAGCAAATAGGGAATGTAAAGGAAGAAGACATGCTACTGACCTTTAACTGTGGTATTGGCATGATCATTGTTGTGGATGCCAGTCAGGCACAAGCCTGTCTTGAGCAACTAGCTAATCTTGGTGAACAGGCTCAGGTAATTGGTGAAATTGCAGAATCTAGCGAGCAAGAAGCCAGAAAAGTAGAGTACCTGAATCTCTAAGCGCATTGAAAACAGAAAGCTGCCCTGCTCATGTTGAATATAGTCATCCTTCTTTCCGGTACAGGTTCTAATCTGGCAGCTATCGTGAAGGCCATAGAAAGCCAACAACTCGATGCCAGGATTGTAGGTGTTATTAGCGATAAGGCACTTGCAGGAGGGCTGGAAATTGCGAGAAGCAAGAACATACCGAGCTATTTTATCGACCCCAAAGCTTCTTCTACACGCGAGCAATTTGATTCCATCGTGCTTGAGCATATAAAAAAACTGAAGCCCGATGTGGTGGTGCTTGCTGGTTTCATGCGTATCCTGAGTAATGACTTCGTATCAGCACTAAAAGGCAAACTACTTAATATTCACCCTTCCCTGCTACCAAAATATAAAGGCTTACACACACATCAACGTGTTATCGAGAATCAGGATAGAGAACACGGTTGTACTGTGCATTTCGTGAATGAAGAACTCGATGGAGGCGCCATCATCGCACAAATGGCATTTGAACGTTCAGGCAATGAAAATGAACAGCAGCTTAAGGAAAAGGTACACCAACTAGAACATCAGCTTTATCCGATGGTACTTCAATGGTTTGCGAAAGCTCTTGTTAAGCTTGAACAGGATACTTTGATAGTCAGTGAGGAATTGCGCTCTAATGTAGAGCCAGCAATTCGTATTCCAGCACTAAATAATGGGTAACTGATAAATGTTCAGGATTCGAAAGCAAATACAAGCATACTCCGGGAATCGCATCTTGCGCTTTCTGATGTTAATTATTTTGATAGCAGTAACACAATCCTTATCAATACAAGCAATTGCCGAAACCAGAAATTCCAATAGCGAAGCTATTAATGCGCTTACGCCTTACAGTGTTGAATACATTCTTAAATCAAAACAATACAAAATGAGCACAAAGGCACATAGAAGCCTAAGTATTGATAAAAACAATGTTGCTACCCTCGAACAAAATGCCAGTTTATTCATTGCCAAGGTCAGTCAGACATCAAAATTCAAACTTTCTTCAAGCGCATGCGAACTGACCAACATCAACTATCGTTATGAAAGAACCATCTTTGGAAAACACAAATCCTACAAAGTGGATTTTGATTTCAATAACAAACAACTCATTGAAAACAACGATGGCAAACAAAAAACCCTACCCTTGGAAAAAGGTTTTTACGATGAACTCAGCTATCAGGAACTCCTTCGTTGCGAACTGATGAATAACCCAGAAGTAAAGATTGGCGATGTTTTTGAATATTCAATTCGCACCAAAGGGAAAAACAAGCAATATAAATTTCTGGTTGCTGGTGAAGAGATTCTGGATACTCGAGTAGGAAAACTCAACACCATCAAGCTCACAAGAGAAAGAGATATTCAGGATGAAGATGCAGAAAATTTTTTCTGGTTTGCAAAAGATTATGATTATCTCGTTGTGAAAATTTATCAGAAAGATGATGACGACACCTTAAGTCTCGATATCAATGAATTAAACGATGATTAATCGTGTCAAATAAAACACAGCAATGAAGAAAGACACCATCTATTCAGACAAGAAAGACCATGTAGAAGCTTTTCGTTTTGACGAGCAGGTTGCCAAGGTTTTTCCCGACATGCTTAAGCGCTCAGTACCGGGTTATGCACTGATTCAGGAAATGATTGGTGTGCTATCAAAACGCTATGCTCAAGCCGACAGTACTATCTATGACCTTGGCTGCTCACTAGGTGCAAGCTGTATCAGCATCTTGGGCAATCAGAATCATTCCAGCACATCATTAATTGCCATTGATAATTCAAAAGCCATGGTGGATGGCTGCATGGAAAACCTCCATACATTTTGTGAAAACAATCATGTAAAAAATCAATATCAGGTACTCTGTGAAGATATTGAAAACATTAGCTACCATAATGCATCAATCATCAACCTGAACTTCACCTTGCAGTTCATTCAAGCAGAAAAACGTGAAGCGCTGATTAGGAATATTTTTGAAGGACTGCTACCAAACGGTATCCTGATACTTTCAGAAAAAGTCCATTTTGACCAAGCAAAAGATGAATTGCTAAGCGATCTCCATCATGATTTCAAACGAGCACAAGGTTATAGCGATCTGGAAATAAGCCAGAAACGTAGTGCTCTTGAAAATGTTTTAATCAGGGACAGCGAAGATCTACATCATGCACGTCTGAAATCCGCAGGCTTTTCACAAAGCTTCACTTGGTTTCAATGCTTTAACTTCATTTCCATTCTGGCAACAAAAGCTTAACGCCTATCAGATGAATGCCTACGATTTTCAAAAAACCTTTGAAGCCATGAACATGCATGAACGCTATGCATGCTGGTTAGAAACACTACCTGAACAGGTTCTAGGAAATCTCAATAATCTCAAACATGGCGACCTCAACACCTGGCAAGAGGCTCTTGCTAAACTCCCTGATATTTCTATCGCAGATGATTATGTGCTCGGTGACTGTATTCGTATCGGTAACTCTAATCACTTAGATGACATACAAAAAGAAGAACTTGAACAACAGCTCAAACAACTTTGTCCTTGGCGTAAAGGTCCTTTCGATTTTTTTGGCATTCATATCGATACCGAATGGCGCTCAGACTGGAAATGGAAGCGCCTTCAAGAGCATATCGAGCCCTTACACAATCATCACGTTCTCGATGTGGGCTGTGGAAATGGCTATCACCTTTGGCGTATACGTGAAGCTGGTGCCAGTTTTGTCATAGGTATCGATCCTTCGCTTTTATTCCTTAACCAGTTTCACGCCTGCAAACAATATTTAGAAAAGGAACCTGTTCATCTTCTTCCCTTACGGTCTGAAGATTTACCAGAAAAACTTTCTGCATTTGATACCGTTTTTTCTATGGGCGTTCTTTATCATCGTCGCTCGCCCCTTGATCATCTCATTGAATTACGGAATGCCTTAAAACCTTCTGGGCAGTTGGTTCTGGAGACACTCATCATTGACCAGCCAGGTCAGAACATACTATTTCCTGAAGATCGCTATGCCATGATGCGAAATGTTTTCTTTCTTCCATCGCTTGAACTGTTAAGTGAATGGCTAAAACGATGTGGCTTTATTGATATCAAGCTTATTAATATTAATAAGACCAGTATCGAAGAACAACGTGTAACAGAGTGGGTAAAAGCGCAATCCTTAAAGGATTTTCTGAATCCGGAAAATCATGATCTAACTATTGAAGGCTACCCTGCACCTTTACGAGCTTGCATTAGCGCCAGAAAAGACCCCAAATTCCAATAAGTGCTTTCATTTTATAAAAAGCTTATATGTTATCGTCTTAAATTTGACACCCATCAAGCACTGAAGGCCTCATAACATTTAGTCTACGGACACTCTATACGAAATTAGCTTTAGCAACTGGAGAATCACATGTCATCACAGCCCACCTTCGAGGTCTCACTGGACCTACTCGAACATTATGTGTTCAAAGCCGATTACGGTGAAATGGGCTTTATCATTGTTGATGAACCTGCCCCACTGGGTACAGGTGAAGGCCCAAACCCAACGCGCATGCTTGCCACGGCCGTTGCCAACTGTCTGTCTGCCAGCCTGATATTTGCATTAAATAAACGTAAACAAAGCACTAGAAATCTTAAGGCAACAGCCATTGGAAAATTAACAAGGAAAAAAGACGGTTTCTGGCGCGTTGAGAACATTGATGTAAAACTCATGTTAGACACTCAAGAGATGGACCAGGTTGCTGTTAAGGATGCGCTTTCAGTCTTTGAAGATTACTGTCTCGTAACACAGAGTATCCGTGAAGGAATTCCTGTATCCTTATCCGTCGAAGACATGGAGGGTAATGTTCTCCAGGAATAAATCACAACAATGTTTCAAGCTGAATGAGTTATTACATCGTTCCAAAATGCGAAAAGGAAGTTGAAATTCTCTATCAGGATGAATTTCTATTAGTCGTCAATAAACCCGAATTCCTGCTCACGGTTCCAGGGCGTGCTCCTGAAAATAAAGACTGTGTCATTACTCGCCTACAGAAACATTTCCCAGAGGCCGTGATTGTTCATCGCCTTGACCTCGATACCTCAGGGCTCCTTATTGTTCCCATCCAGCGCGAAGCTATGAGCCATATCGCCAGACAGTTTCAGGAACGCAAAATCAACAAACGCTACGAGGCTATTGTGTGGGGAAAGGTCGCTGAGCAAGCTGGTAGCATCGAATTACCTATCAAGGCAGATTGGGAGAATCGACCTAAGCAGATTATTGATTTTGAAAAGGGGAAAAATGCCTTAACGCACTATCATGTACTTGAAATCAATGAGAGCAATCAACAAAGTCGCCTAAGTTTGCACCCAATTACTGGTCGATCTCATCAATTACGCCTTCACTGCAAGGAAATTGGCCACCCTATTATTGGCTGTGATATGTATGCACACGAACAAGCCTTAGCCGCTTCGCCTCGTCTTTTACTACACGCTTGTGAAATCAGTTTCACGCATCCAGCAACAAAGGAAACCTTACACATTAGTAGCCCCGTGCCCTTCTAGGTCTTTCCTTAAAAAGACTTTCTAGTATTATTCGCAGTTCAACCTAAAAGCCTTCAAATTGCCGTATGTTTAAAAATCTTCTTGATCCACATTCAGAAAAAGCGCTTAAAAAAGCACTGGACACACTTGACCTTTCTCTCCCTGATCAACGACAAGCCCTGAGCCATCTGGTATTGGAAAATCAGGAAAAACTTATCGAAAGCAAATTGCTTGACGAAATTAATGATAGTAAAACCCTGTTTGAGATTTCACTACACGCAGAAAAGCCCTTACAAAATAGACTTGAAGATAAACTACGCAATATTCTTAGCTCAAATGACAATGCACAGATAGAAATAAACAAAAACCTGCTTGAAAAATACCTTCACCCACTCAACAGCAACGCCGCATTTCATTTTGCATCACATTGTGAACAGGAGGAGCTTTTTCCTCTGGCAAGCGCAGACCTCACATCCAATGAAAAAATCAAACTGTTGGCGAGTATTAAAAATGATAACTTGAAAGCGATTATCCTTTCTGAGATTAAAGACATGGAAGCACTCAAGACACTTGAAAAGGATTTCGCCAGCAAAGATAAACGTAATTATCGCCTTGTTCAGGAACGTATCCAGCTTATTGAGAATGAACAGAAAGCCATCGATGACTTCAGGG
>JBECKS010000146.1:0-6005 GCA_040235395.1 Pseudomonadales bacterium
CCAAAACATATTGTTTATCAGCCCGCTTAATCAATGCGGCACGTAAAAGCGCATCCTGCTCCAGATTAAAAACTTTGTTATTGAATGCTGTTAAGAATTGCTTAAGCGCCTGATCATCTGAGAGTTCAAGCTGCTCCAATGAAAAACTTCTTTGTTCATGAATAAGCTGGAAGGCTTCGCCTGCATCATTACAAATAAAATTGGTCCGTAATATTTCATGACGAGCTATCAAGTTTGAGAAGCTTCTTTCAAGTTTGTCACTATCAAGCGCACCTTCAATCTGCAAATTAAAAGGAATGTGATAAGCGCTGGAATCGGGTGCAAGCTGCTGCAGGAACCATAAGCGCTTCTGACCGTAGGAAAGCGGCATCAACTCTACACGCGGCGTTTTTTCAATCTGATTCTGATTAGCGCCTTGAAGATCTTGAAGTGCTACACAAAAATTCTTGAGCACAGGATTTTCAAACAACACGCGCAAGGGAATATCCTTGCCACTCACTTTACTGCACTGAGACAGAATGCGCGTTGCCGTTAAAGAATTACCGCCAATTTCAAAGAAGTTATCCTGAAGGCCGACAGTTTCCAGACCAAGCAAATCACACCACACCTTTGCAATCTGCTTTTCAAGCAAGGTTTCTGGAACAACGTACTCACTCATCACCATGTCTTGCCAATCTGGCTCAGGTAACGCGCGTTTATCAATTTTTCCATTGGGCGTTAATGGCATGGCATCCAGTTCCACACACAAGGAAGGCAACATATAGCTTGGTAATACACCTGCAAGTTTTTCTTTCAAACTTGCCGGTGGAAACGCACCACGATAATTTTTAGTAGGAAGGTAATAGGCAACAAGATGTAAGGCTTGGCTGCGTGCCTGTTCATTCACCTTAGCCAGCACCGTTGCATGTTCAACTTCATCAAGGCCATTGATGATGGCGCTGATTTCGTCAGGCTCGACACGATAACCACGAATCTTGACCTGAAAATCCCTTCTTCCCAGAAATTCGATTTCACCACTATCAAGATAGCGCGCAATATCGCCTGAACGATAGGCCCTGAAATTTTCTTCCCAAGGTGTTTTCTGTTTTTCCAGTTCAGGAAAAGGATGCTCAATAAAATTAACTTGATTGGGATGCTGTTTATTCTGATAACCCAAAGATAAACCTTCACCCGCACATAATAATTCACCCGGAATACCTGCTGGCAAAAGATTTAATTCTTCATCAACAATATAAACACTGGTGTTTGCTATTGGCGGCCCCACCAACACTTTCTGTCCAGCTTTTTTTATGCCCCCGATTTCCCAGGTTGTAGTAATGGTTGCGTTTTCCGTTGGGCCATAAACATTAATGAAGTGTTCGGGTCTTGACTCTTCAAGCACTTGCTTTGCCAATTCCACATCAACAGCTTCACCACCAATATGTAACCACTTAACACCTTCAAAGGTAGAAGCATCCTCAGCCACAATGTTATGAAACAAACCCGTTGGAACCAGCATGCATGAGCAGCTATATTGCTTGAGCTGTGCTTTAAATTTTTGAGGTGACAAAACTACGTCTGGACTAAAGATTACGCCCAAAGAACCATTCAAAAGGCTTCCCCATATTTCAAATGAAGAAGCGTCAAAACAGATGTTATTGACATAAGCAAAACAGTCTTTTTCATCCACCGAAAAATAATTGGTATTGATTAGCAAGCGGGCAATACCACGATGCGTTAGCATCACACCTTTTGGTTCACCTGTTGAACCCGATGTATAAAGCACAGCAACACAATCGCTTGCCTGTGCCAGCACACGATCAGGTGCATGCGCTTTTAAGGGTTTACTACTTGCTTCATCAGTATTCATGAGCGTTAACACACGCATACTGGAAAATGCCTGTGCATCTTTTACGGCAATTTCTTCAGAGTCTTTTTCACTAATGATTGCGCTTGCTGTGCTGTCTTTCAGGATATAGTGCCTTCTGTCATCGGGATATTCAGGATTAACAGGCACATAGACCGCCGCTACCTTCAAGCAGGAAAGAATGGCAATTACAAAATCAGCACTTCGCTCAAAGTACAGTGCCACACGATCATTGGTTTTAATCCCTTGCTGAAGCAATTTGTGTGCATTCGCATTTGCAAGTTCATTCAGTTTCGAAAAACTGTACTCCTTGTCGTTTTCAATTAAAGCTATACGCTCGGGAAATAGGGATACGTTTTTCTCAAAAATATCAAGTAATGACTGATTTCTTGGAAACTCAGTGACATTGTCATTAAAACGCAACATCTGTTTCTCTGTTTCACGCATGTCTTCAAGACACAATGAAAAAATATTGTCATGCTCATGGCTAATAAGTTGTTCAAGCAGGTAAACAAAATAACGGGCATTACGCGTTATCGTGCTCGCAGAAAATAATTCCCTTTCATATTCAAAACTTGCATTAAAGCCATCCTTACCATCACTTATTTCAAGCGTTAGTTCAAATTTGCTGAATAACTGTTCCTCTGAAAGTGCAATATCCGCCGGTGATATGGAAAGTTGTTCTGATAAAGAGACTGACTGATTTGAAAACGCTGTTTCCTGCAAAACAAACATCGTCTGAAATACTGGCGAACGACTCATACTTCGCTCAACGCCTAAATGCTCAACCAGCATTTCAAAAGGCATCCACTGATGTTGTTGCGCTTGCTGAATTAATTGTTTGCTGTCATTCACCAATGACAGAAAATCATCCCCTTGTTGTAAACGAACAGGCAAGGCCAAGGTGTTTACAAAAAATCCAACCAGATTTTCCAGCACATCAGATTCAATGCCTGCATGGCTTCGATTAGCAATTGGAATGCCAATGGCAAAATCCTTTTGCCCACTTAATCGTGCTAATAACACCTGATAAGCAGTATAGAGCACCATAAAATCCGTCACATGATGTTCTTTTGCCCAGCGTTTGATATCACTACTCAGTTTTTTTCCTAAGGAAAATTGATGTCGGGCTCCCTGATGATTCTGTATCCGCGGTCGAACCTTATCCGTTGGAATCTCAAGCGCAGAAATATCTCTTAACTGTGGCAACCAGAAATCAAGGGCCTGCTGTTGCTGCTCAATCTGTTGATAATCATTTTGCCATTGAACAAAATCAATGAACTGAATACTGTCTTCATGCTCCTTCGTTTTCTCTTCAGAAAAATAGGCTGACCATAAATCCCTTAGCAGCACATCCATCGACCAACCATCGGCAATAATGTGATGAAGCACAAATGCCAGTAGGTAATCATTTTCACCCTGTTTTAATAAAACAATCCTGAATGGCCTTACTTCTTTCAGTTTGAATGGCTCAAAGAGTATTTTTTCTACCGTGCTTTTCAATTCCTCTTCCTTCATTCCCTCACATTCCATTACCTTTAGGGAAAACTCAGGAAGCCTAGCGATGGATTGTTTAACTTCACCATCACTTTCAATAAAACGTGTTGCCAGGACACGATGTTTTTTCAGCAGCTCAACAAAACTGTATTCAAATTTTTCTTCATCCAGCTTTCCTTCAAGATGCAGAAGTGCCGGCATATGATAGGCACTATTGCCGCCACTAAGTTTCTCAAGAAACCATAAGCGTTCCTGACCAAAAGACAATGGCCAGAGCTTTTCATAATCAAGTTGTTTAATAGCCTGCATTTCCATTAAAGGAGGCGCCTTGTCATCAATATAACGCGCTAGCGTTTGCAGGTTTTCATATTCAAAAAGTTTGCTAACGGCGAGCTCCTTGGAAAGCTGTTTACGAACACTTGAAGCAACTCGCGTTGCTAACAGGGAATGTCCACCTAGCTCAAAAAAGTTGTCATTCAAACCAACTTTCTCAACACCAAGAAAGTGTTCCCAAATCGCTGCTAATGTAAGTTCAGTGTCAGTAACAGGTGCCACAAAAACTTTTTCAACTAGCTCAGGCACTGGCAAACGCTTACGATCAATCTTGCCATTCGGTGTAAGCGGTAAAGCATCAAGCTTTACAAAATGCTGTGGCTGCATGAAAGCTGGTAAGGTTTGACGAAGTTGCTGTTTCATTTCTGCAATCGTCATGTCGATGTCGCTCACTACATAGGCTGCAAGATAATCATCTCCAGTGCGACCATCTTCCTCGGCACTCCTGACAATAACTGTACAGGCTTTTATGCCATCAAGTTTGAGTAAGGCCTGTTCAATTTCTGAAAGTTCAATGCGAACACCACGAATTTTTACCTGGAAATCCTTACGCCCTAGATAAACAAGTTCATTGTTCTGATTGAAACGCACCATGTCGCCGGTTTTATAAAGTCGCTCACCATCAACAAAAGGGTTTTCCACAAAACGCGCACGCGTTAGCACTTCATTATTGAGATAACCAGGACCAAGACTTAAGCCTCCTAAATACAGTTCGCCAACAACACCTCTTGGAACAGGATGCATGTAATCGTCCAGCACATAATGCTGAACATTAGGAATGAGTTTTCCGATGGGAATCTGGCCTTGATGATGTGTGCGATCAAGTATGTGAAAATGTGAAACGTCGGTACATTCCGTTGGTCCATAACTGTTCACGAGATAACACTTGCTTTGCCTATACCATGTTTGCAAGCGCTCGAAAGCAATAGGTTCTCCACCAAGAAAAACATAACGCAAGGTTTCCAGTTCTCCTGCTTCTGAATTTTCCACCAGAGGGTAAAATGCACTGGGTGCGCAGTTAATCCAACTCACCCCTTCCTGCACAATAAGATGTCTTAAACTTTCTTCATCGTAATCACGATGCTCAGGCATCACCAAGGCTGCGCCACACAACAAGGGTGCAAAAAGATTTTTCTGCGTCAAATCAAAACCCAATGCCGAAATCAGCAAAACCTTGTCGCTAGCACTCATTCCAATATCCTGATACCAACAAATAAGATTCATCTCCTTCTCATGAGTTGTAGCAGTGCAATTAGGAACGCCAGTAGATCCCGATGTATAGATTCGATACAGGAATTGCCGGGAAGACAGTTCCAAATCTAAATTTGTTTTTTCAAATACTTCCAATTCATTTGTAAGAGTATCTATCGCCAGGGTATTACAATTCTGAAACTTCAAGCGCTTTAAATCGATTTCATTGCCCAGCACCCACTTACAAGCACTGTCATCAACAAAATACTGCAAACGCTCTGCTGGATAATTCACATCCATGGGTAAATAAATCGCGCCGGCTTTCAATAAGCCAAACAAGGCGACAAACAGTTCCTGACTCGCGGGTAGACAAAGCCCAAGCACATCACCTTGCTGTACACCACGCTCATGTAGCAAGCGCGCAAACTGATTTGCCTTTTCATTTAACAAGGCATAACTAAGTGAACCCTGTTTTGAAATGATTGCTGTAGCCTGTGGTGTAAGTTCAACCTGTTTTTCAAAAGCCTGATGAATACAAAGCGCATGATCGAAAGAAGCTTGTTCGCGTGGCAAAAGTTCTTGTGTTTTTCGCTCTTCCGCACTCAGGTATTCGATAGAGAAAACATTTTCATCAGCGTGTTCCAACAACTCTGCAAGCAATGACCGAAAATGATTCAGGAACTGCCTTGCGCTTTGTTTACTGAATAAGGCGGTGTTGTATTCCAGTGCGAGTCCGTAATGATTCTGGTGCTGATGAACTTCTAAAGTTAAATCAAACTTGGCACTAAAACGTTCAAACTCATAATTTTCAATTTCTATGCCTTCAATTACACTTCCAGATAAAGCGTTTTGTTCATTAAATACCAACATCACCTGAAAAATTGGCGACATACTCAAATCACGAAGGGGTGAAAGTTTTTCGACCAGGGTTTCAAAGGCCGCATCTTGTCTTGAATAAATTTCCAGTAAATGTGTTTTCAAGGAATCACAGACTTGTTTGAAGCTGAGTTCCTCACGAACTTCGCTTCGAATTGCAAGGGTGTTCACAAAGAAACCCAGCATCGACTGAAGTTCCTGTTGTTCACGATTTGCAACTGGCGCACCTACCGCAAAATCCATTTGCCCACTGTAGCGCGCC
>JBECKS010000021.1:0-2697 GCA_040235395.1 Pseudomonadales bacterium
TGTCATATAAAGTGGTAACCATAAATATAGTCGATCAAGCTGTCCTAGATATGAATTTAAATACTGACGTTCCGTTGCTTACCTTAGTGACTTGTTATCCATTTGATGCCTTGATTCCTGGTGGATCTCAAAGGTTTTTGGTATTTGCCGAACATGAACAAACAGAAACATTGAGCACAAAAAATAAAATTACAAAACATCTATCTGAACCTTCGTTGATTATTATGTAATTCGTATGTCAATTAGAATTATTTAAACCCCATTAAAATTTTTGCTCAATTTTTAAATCTTTCTTTTGTCTATAAAAAGTGGGAATATCGAGAACATTTTTAGATAGTTGAGCAGATTTTATCAGTGCCTTTCTTTCTTCAAGAGTTTTACCAAATACTTTAAGGTGTACTTGGCCAATGAGTGTTTCGAGTTCTTCCATTTCAACCAGACCAATTATAATCCCAGCATGCATGAAGCCATCAACAAAACCTTTCTTTTCTTTATTGGTGCCACCTTTTTTTCTCGGGGATTTATATAAGTCTGTCAGGATTATTTTGAAGTAATCAGCAAACTTTTCCTTATCTTCCCTTAAAGCCAATCTAAATAAACTTTTGTCCACCATATTTCACACGTCATTTATAATTTAAAAATTACATTTGGATATAATCATTGTTTTAAGAACAGTATACAAATCAACCTTCATAACAGCAATCACTAGCCTTTAGTTTATAAGGTAGAGTTTTAAATTTCACTTTTGCGGACATTTTACATAAAAATTTTAAAAAAAATAATTGACTTACTTTTCTTGTTCGGTAATATCGAACAGTCATGTCAGAAAATATTTCAACATCATTCGGATCTCTTTTAAAACAATTGCGACTTGAAGCTGGTATCGGTTTGCGAGAGTTAGCAAAAATGATCGGTAAGTCGCCAAGTTATTTGAGCGAGATCGAATCAGGCCATGCACATGCGCCATCAGCTGAAATGATACTCGATATTGCTCACGCACTTGGAGGGCACAAGAACGAATTGCTGGCAGCAGCCAGCAAGATGGACCCTCAGCTTACCGACTATGTTGCACATCAGCCCGAAGCGGCAGACTTTTTACGTAAAGCACAGGAATATGGTTTCGACAAGGAAGACTGGCAAAAACTTGATCAGTTGGCAGAGATAGCTTTAGGCAAGAAGGAGAATAAATGAACGTTAAAGTGCCCTGGCTTTCAAAGGATGCTATCAACCAGATGTCGACAGATCTGCTGTTGGGCTACGAAGATTATACCGGAAAGACCCTAACCCCGCCAATCCCCGTTGAAGACATTATTGAACGATATTTAAAACTCAACCTGCAATATGTCGATTTTTATCAGAAGCATGGGTTGGAAAATGTATTTGGCGCACTCTATGTAAAAAATAGGACTGTTGCCATTAGCGAGTCCCTTCTCAATGACAATAATGAAGGAAGGCTAATTTTTACCTGTGCCCACGAAGCTGGCCATTGGTGTTTACACCGCAAGTTTGTAAAAATGGCAGGGCGTTCATCTGAAGAAGGAGTGGCCTTATGCAGGACTGGAAAATCCGCCAAGCTGCCAGTTGAATGGCAGGCTGACTATTTCGCAGGATGTCTTCTGATGCCTGAAGAGATGATCAGAGGAGCCTGGAATCGAGCATTTCATATCGAAGGTGAAACGATGATGATCTGCAATGTAAAGAAGACTTTCAGAACCGTGGATTTATCAGGTTTCAAATCATTTGATACATGCATTGAAAATTGGCACCTTATTGCCGATATCGTGAAAAAATCAGGCAATTTCTCAAATGTTTCCAAGCAGAGCATGATTATCAGGCTCCAGGAACTGGGCCTGGTCAAGAACCTAACCAGAAGCAGCATGAACTGGAGTAGACTGAAGCAAACCTAATCAATAGCTTCATAACAACCGGGAAATATTTTTTTGCCCAAGATGTTCGTTTTAATCGAACATCTTGAAATAATTTACCTTTCCTAAAAAAGAAATGACAGCTGAAAGTAAATCACAGAGAAAAATGAAAGACCTGGGGGAATACAATCTCCCGCCCCAAAATATTGATGCAGAAAAATGCATTCTCGGCATTATTCTGACAGAAGCAGATAGTACTTTAGAAGTCTTCGAAAAGCTGAAGCCAGATGATTTCTATCTCAAAGCTCACAGGACTATCTATCAAACATTGGAGAATCTATTTAACAGATCGCAGCCTCACGATATAATATCTGTAATTGGCGCACTTCGTGATGTAAATGAACTGGAGAATGTGGGAGGCCCTGCCTACCTTGCCACTCTTACAGATATTGTTCCCTTCTCACTTAACACATCCCATTTTATAAATATGGTTCGTGATAAATCCGTATTGAGGCAGCTTATTTTAGCTTCTACAGAATTAACTTCCGAGTGTTATGAGAAGCAGGGAAACGTCTCTAAGATTCTTGATAAGGCAGAATCAGCCATTTTTGCAATCTCCAATTCCAGAAGCAGGAATTCGTATAGAGCAATCAACGAATTTGTTAGAAGATCCATAGAAAAAGTGGAGGAACGATCAAAGAGCAAAGACCCTATCACAGGCGTTGCAACTGGTTTTGAACGGTTCGACGCTCTGACAGCAGGGCTGCAGCCTGCAAACCTGATCATTATCGCAGCACGACCGAGCATGGGCAAGACCGCCCTAGCCATGAAT
>JBECKS010000056.1:0-10148 GCA_040235395.1 Pseudomonadales bacterium
CAGTGATGAAGGATAAGAACTTTCGCGGGGCAGGCATTTTTTGCTTACTGAGCCTGCCCCGCGACCGAAGGGAGTGTATTGGGTATTTTGTTGCCACAAAAAGTGAGTCGCCTATAAAAGGCGAAAAAGGATATAGGAAGAACCAAGATAATGAGAAAAATAGATAGTAGAAAATTGAATGCAGGTGCTAGCGAAGCTCCTGCATGAGCCTAAGTATTTTCCTGATTTAATTCGAGCTTACTAACAAGCTCAGACAATTTCTCTCGACTTATAGTCGAGTTGAGAGAAATGGCAATAACTTCACAACATTGCGTAAGAAATCTTATACAGTCTTCTCCATATTCCTGAAAGGAACCTAATTCCATAACGCCAGCAAGTTCGCCTTCAAACATGATGGGCATAATCAATACAGAATTAGCACTAGCATCGCCCATGCTCGATTCAATAGTCAGGTAATTATTATTCAAATCTTGCAGATGAAACATTTTCTGCTCAAGTGCGCACTGGCCTAATTGTGATTCGCCAAAGGGAATTTCATGAGCATGATTGTCGTTAGGGATAAAAGCATGGCTCGCCAGAAAGTGAAGTTTATCTTTACTTGCCGTATAAATAATTCCTGTCTGTGACCCACTTACCCTGACTAGAAATTTTAATACATCAGCTGCAAGTGTCTTACTGTTGTCTGCAAGGCTTGCTATGTGGCTAAGCTCATTGAGATGGCTTTTTTCAATGCTGGCTTTTTCTGCTTCATCCTTGCTTTGTTCCAATACGCGGGTTCGTTCGTCAATCACCGCTTGCATGCTATTAATGGTTTGAATGACTTCATCCTGTTTGATGCCTGCAAAACGCGCAAAAATACCGAGTACGAAAGGTGCTGAATCAATCATCCATAACAGGAGTACTTCTTTATGGAGATGAATGATGGACGCCAGAGAAAGATCAAGCTCACGCAGAAAAAGCTCAAGGCCAATCGCTCCCATAGGAAAGCAGAGTCCAAAGGCAGCCCCATACAGGGTGTAGTTGTTTTTCTGTGTGTTGAAGAGCATAGGAAGGTAATTGTTATTTTTATAACTGAATTAAAACGGAAATATAGCCTTAGGTCTATCAAACATGACAATCCAGAAGGTTTTCCTTTAAAAACAGGTGCTTGTATGAATTAATAAGCTCTGCAAGTTTCACAGAGAATACTTATGAATCAATTTACAAGAAATATAGCACCTTACGTTGAGGATGAGCTTGCAAAGGCCAGGGACTGTATAGAGTCTGGTCGACCTGATGCGGCCTTCGTGCATCTTGAGAATGCTCATGTGCTTGGGCAGGGTTCGACGTATTGGCATGTCATTGTGCATGCGCGTATGTTGTTGTGGGCGATTCGCCAGAAAGACACTAGAGAAATCAGGGGGCAGGTGATTCGAATTATTGGAGCGGCTGCGCTGACCTGGATTATGGCGGTACCAAAAGGCAATACAGGCGGTAGTAAGGTGAGTGCGGTGAAAGTAATGACAATTAAGCCAGAGCTGGAAAAAATTATTGAAGAGGCGAGAAGATGAAGATTAAGGTTTGTGTTAAACCGTAGTTCCCAAAAGCATCCTTCTTAACTAGTATGTTGGTGTGAAAAGCATTTCGAGATTTTCTATAACAAGAACAAGATAAATTTTTTATTAAAGGACTGTTGACATGAAAAAATCACTAATCGCTATCTTCTTGCTGATGCTTTCTTCATCAGCTTTCGCTGAATATACCTTCAATTACGTTGGGGTGGGTGTAAGCAAGGTTGAATATCCCGATATTTTCGATGATGGCACTGGAGTTGATCTAGACGGAAATGGTTTTGATTTTTCTCTCGCTAAAGAGCTTGAGGGCAATATTGTTATTGGAGCCTCCTATGGTTCTGTGAAGGCTGATTATTCCAACTCCGTTGGTGATAAAATTGAACTCAAAGGAAATGGATTTTCTATTGGTGTTGGTCAATGGTTTGAAGTGGGTTCGGTGAGTAAGTTTTTACTTTTTGCAGCTGTAACAAGTGTGAAATCGGAAGCTGTTATTGATGCGCCTTCTATTCCGGTGACTGGAAAAGCAACGGATAGTGATGTGGTTATGAGCTTATCCGGGGATATGATATTTGCACTCAATGGCAACCTTGATGCTTTGGCTGGATTTAATGTTGATGAAAATGATACTACTTTTAGTGCTGGCTTAAGTTTAGATCTTTCAGAAAAAGTAGCCGTTGAAGTTGGTTTTTCAGGGAATGAAGATTATGAATCTCTGGGTATTGATTTAAGACACAACATTGAATGGTAAAAGGAATTATTTTGGGAATAACTTTTATCTAGTTTGAGAAGTGGTGGCCAGAGGCAGAATCGAACTGCCGACACGAGGATTTTCAATCCTCTGCTCTACCGACTGAGCTATCTGGCCATATTTGGAATTCAACTGAGCGAACTGCATCTGCTTCAGTTTCTTTTTATTTTCAAAGGCTTGCCCCTTGAAAGAGGGCGGTATTAAACCCGTTGACTTGGGTAGAGTCAAGCAGCCCTTATTTTGTGGGAGGTACGTAGCCTTTTGGGCGCTCGTAATCCTCGCCACTGAGATACTTCTGTAACTGTTCATCCAGAAAGGCTTTGCTGCTGGGTTCCATCAGGTTTAGTGAGTTTTCATTAATGAGCATGGTCTGGTGAGCGAGCCAGTTTTGCCAGGCTTCTTTAGAAACATTGTCGAAGATGTCCTGACCTTTGGGGCCAGGGAAGGGTGGCTTGTCGAGGCCTTCCATGTCTTTCTGGAATTTCCTGCAAAATACGGTTCTCATGCTTGCACCTGTTTGATGAGTTTCTTGATGGGGGTGGCCAGCCCGAGCTTGTGGGTGTGTGGCTGGTACCAAAGGCTGTTTGAGTTGGCGATTCTAGCAGGCTCGCCTTCGATGTGGCAGAGCACAGGGTGAATGAACAGGTGGAAGTGGCTGAAGGTGTGCTTGATGGGCTCAAGCGTTTGCAGGCTTTTTACAGGCAATTTCTGTTGTTTGCAGTGGCGTTTCAGTTCTGCCATGTCTGAAAATTCAGGTAGGCTCCAGAGCCCTCCCCACAGGCCTTGAGGTGGTCTTTGCTCGAGATAGATGCTGCCATCGGCTTTTTGCAGCATAAGCATATGCGCTTGTTTTTCTGGCAGGCTTTTTCTGGGTTTTGATTGCGGAAAGAGATGCTGACTTTTTTGTTCATAACTCTGGCATTGAGGGGCAAGGGGGCAAATTTCGCATAAAGGCTTGCTGCGCTTGCAGACATTGGCACCCAGATCCATGAGGCTTTGGTTGTATTCCTTCACCTGTTTTTTTGGCAGGAGTGTGTCAGCCATGTGCCATAGCTGCTTTTGAACCTTACTGTCGCCAGACCAGCCTTCTACACACTGGTAGCGGCAGAAAACCCGCTTCACGTTGCCATCAAGGATGGGGGCTGGAATATCCATCGACAGCGACAGGATAGCGCCTGCGGTGGAGCGTCCAATGCCCGGTAAGGCTTCGAGGCCTTCTACGGTGTTTGGGAACTTGCCTTGGTATTGCTGGCTGATGAGCTGAGCACATTTGTGCAGATTTCTTGCGCGGCTGTAGTAACCGAGGCCCGTCCATAGGTGTAGCACTTCATCAATCTTTGCATTCGCCAATGCGTGAATATCAGGGAAGGTTTCAGTAAAGCGCTCGTAATAGGGAATAACGGTTGCCACCTGCGTTTGTTGCAGCATCACTTCACTGAGCCAGGTGTGATAGGGCGAACGATGAAGCTGCCAGGGAAGGTTTTTTCTTCCGTTCTGTTCATACCACGCAATCATGGCATTGCTAAAGGATGCGCTCATGTAAACATGCCTGATGATTAAATAAAGGTGTGAATAGGTGGAGACTCAAAGGCGCTGCCATTATAATGCATTTTTTATTTTTCTTGCTGGAAACAACCATGCGTAGCGCAAGCATTGAACGTAACACATCAGAAACACAAATCAGTGTGAAACTGGACCTTGATGGCACAGGCAAGGCGAAACTTGAAACAGGTTTACCTTTCCTGGAGCACATGCTTGACCAGATTTGCAGACACGGTTTGGTGGATCTGGAAATCACTGCCAAGGGCGACCTTGAGATTGATGCGCATCACACGGTCGAAGACATTGGTATCACCCTTGGTCAGGCAATTAATCAAGCGATTGGTGATAAGCAGGGTATTCGTCGTTATGGTCACGCCTATGTACCACTCGATGAGGCTTTGTCACGGGTGGTGATTGATTTTTCTGGTCGTCCCGGTTTGGTTTACGAAATTCCCTTCACGAAAAAAAGTGTTGGTGATTTTGATGTGGAATTGTTTGCTGAATTTTTTCAGGGCTTTGTGAATCACGCTCAGGTAACACTGCACGTTGATAACCTTCGCGGCAAGAATGCGCATCACCAGATCGAAACTGTGTTCAAGGCTTTTGGTCGGGCATTGCGTATGGCGATTGAAAAAGATGATCGCATGACAGGCATTCCTTCCACCAAAGGTTCCTTATAATTTTTCATTTCTGAATAAAGCGAATTATGAGCAATACAATTGCCATTATTGATTATGGTATGGGCAATCTTCATTCTGCTCACAAGGCAGTTGAGCATGTTGCGCCTGCTGCAAAGGTTCTGGTCACCCATGATGCAAAGGAAATTCTTTCTGCTGAGCGTGTGATCTTTCCTGGTGTGGGCGCCATTCGTGATTGCATTGCCGAAATCAAGGCGCGCAAGCTTGATGATGTTGTGAAAGAAGCAGCGAAAACAAAACCCTTTTTAGCAATTTGTGTGGGCATGCAGGCCTTAATGACACACAGTGAAGAAAACGGTGGTGTGGAATGTTTGAATATTCTGCCAGGTGAAGTGCGTTTGTTTCAGGGAGAAAGCTTTGAAGGTGAACACAAATTAAAAGTGCCACACATGGGTTGGAATCAAGTAGAGCAGCGTATTTCTCACTTCATGTTTACGGATATTACCCAGAACGAACGTTGTTATTTTGTGCACAGTTATTATGTAGATGCACAGGATCGTGCGTGCGTGGCTGCGCAAACGCAATATGGTATCGCCTTTGATTCTGTTTTAAGCAAGGAAAATATTTTTGCTGTGCAGTTTCACCCTGAAAAAAGTCATCGTGTTGGTTTGCAGTTATTGAAAAATTTTTCAGAGTGGAATGTTTAAGATGTTAGTGATTCCTGCAATCGATTTGAAAGATGGAAAGTGTGTTCGCTTGCGTCAGGGCCGTATGGATGATGAAACGATTTTTTCAGATAACCCTGTTGATATGGCAGCGAAGTGGTTCGAACAAGGTGCAAGACGTTTGCATCTGGTTGATCTAAACGGTGCCTTTGCAGGCAAGCCTGTGAATGGTGAAGTGGTGAAAGCGATTGCTGATGCTTTTCCAGAAAATGAAATTCAGATTGGTGGCGGTATTCGTGATTTGCAAACCATTGAAAGCTATCTCAAGGCAGGCGTTGATTTCGTGATTATCGGCACCAAAGCGGTGGAAGACCCTGCTTTTGTAAAAGAAGCCTGTGATGCTTTTCCTGGCCACATCATTGTGGGCATTGATGCAAAAGACGGTTGGGTGGCCACTGATGGCTGGGCAAAGGTCAGTAATGTGAAAGCCGTTGATCTTGCTAAGCAGTTTCAGGGTAATGGTGTGAGCGCAATTGTGTATACCGATATCAGTCGTGATGGCATGATGCAGGGCGTTAATGTTGAAGCCACTGCAGAGCTTGCAGAGCAGATTGATATTCCGGTTATCGCATCTGGCGGTATTACCAATATGCAGGATATTGAAAAACTGTGTGCACAAAGCGGGAAAGGTATTCAGGGCGCCATCACGGGTAGGGCAATTTATGAAGGCACGATTGATTTGAGAAAAGCACAGGCACTAGCAGATAAGGGAGCCGCATAATGGGTTTGGCAAAACGTATTATCCCCTGTCTTGATGTTGATAAAGGTCGCGTTGTCAAAGGCGTGCAGTTTGTTGATATCAAGGATGCGGGTGATCCTGTTGAAGTAGCCAAG
This sequence comes from Pseudomonadales bacterium, assembly GCA_040235395.1. Taxonomy (GTDB): domain Bacteria; phylum Pseudomonadota; class Gammaproteobacteria; order Pseudomonadales; family JBECKS01; genus JBECKS01. Next base: position 6,041 of record JBECKS010000056.1, read on the forward strand.
CGTTACAACGATGAAGGCGCCGATGAAATCACCTTCCTTGATATTACGGCTAGTCATGAAGACCGTGACACCACCATTCATACCGTTGAACACATTGCCAGTGAAGTGTTCATTCCCTTAACCGTAGGTGGTGGAATTCGCAAGATTGAAGACATTCGCAATATGTTGAATGCGGGTGCTGATAAAGTCAGCATAAACACGGCTGCGATTTTTGAACCTGAATTTGTTGCCAGGGCGAGTGAACGGTTTGGCTCACAATGTATAGTGGTTGCCATTGATGCCAAGCAGGTAAGTAAAGAAAACGAACCATTAAGATGGGAGATCTTTACTCATGGTGGTAGAAAACATACGGGTATTGATGCCATTGAATGGGCTCAGAAGATGGTCGGTTTTGGTGCTGGAGAAATCCTGCTCACCAGTATGGATCGAGACGGCACCAAGATTGGTTTTGATTTAGCACTCACCAAAGCAATTAGTGATGCGGTAAATGTGCCGATTATTGCATCGGGTGGTGTAGGTAATCTTCAACACTTGGCAGATGGTGTGCTCGAAGGTGGTGCAGATGCAGTCTTGGCAGCCAGTATTTTTCATTTCGCTGAATACACCATTAGCGAAGCAAAGCATTTTATGAGCAAGCAAGGTATTGAAATGCGAATTTGATGGGGTTGTGCTGTTTCAGGTCAAATTCAACACTGGATAAAAATAAATAGGGAATGCAGTGTTAGTAACAAACATTAAATGGAAGCAGTTCAGATGCAATCTAGCAGCTAATAAAAAGTTGTTGGTTTTTGTATTGCTGTCATTTCTCTGCATGCCAGCAATGGTTTTTTCACAGGATATGGTGGTGCCTCTTGAAAAGGATTATTACCAGAAAAACCTGACGCCCTTTCTTGAATACCTCGAAGATAAAAATAATGAAATCGATAGCATTCAAAAAGCCCTCAAGGTTCCTGACGAACAATGGAAAGCACTTGATCACAAACTGGTAGAGTGGGGGTTCACCAACTCAAACTTCTGGTATCGAGTTCAGCTCAGGAATGAAACTTATGTTGCCGGCAAACATATTCTTTCCATTCCATTTCCGCTTTTTGATGAAATTGAATTCCATACCTTAAAGCAAAGTGGGGATATTGACAGTTTAATTACTGGCGACAATATTCGCTTTAATCACCGTCCCAATGCGCATCGCAATTTCATTCATGAGATTAGTCTGGAAAGAGATGAGCAGGCGCTTTTATATGTGCGCTCTCGTGCCAGCAGTACACACAACTTTTCACTTACGATTTATGAGCCCCACGCTTTTGTTATTGAAGATGAAAAGCTGGTTATGGTATTTGGGCTTTACTTTGGCGTGATGTTTATCATGTTCGCTTATAACACTTTTATTTTTCTGGTAACGGCGAACAGAAGTTATCTTTTTTATATTCTGTTTGTGGCTTCAGCCACTATGTTCGCTGCAGTACAGAAAGGCTTAAGCAATCAATACCTTTGGCCAAATGCTCCAAAAGAATGGGTAGATGTATCTGATCCGTTTTTTATTTTTCTTAGTGTTGTTCTTGCGTTGTTGTTTACCAGAGAAATACTGTCAATTAAAAGTCGTTCTAGAAATCTGGATCTAGCTTTTGTTTTTCTTGCTGCCATTAATGTGCTTGGCTTGTTTACTATATTTCTTGTTCCTACAACGACAGCAATTTATATGGGTATCGTTTCTGCCATAAGCGCCTGTGTATTCTGTCTTTTAGTCGCCTACATGCTAATTCTTAGGGGCGACAGGGTGGCGCTTTATTACGGTATCTCCTGGTTCTTTTTGCTGGCTGCTGTTGTCATCATGGTTTTGCTGGCTTTTTCCATGGTGCCGCTCAATGTGTTTACGGAAAATATTTTCTTTTTAGGCCATGTAGCTGAAGTAAGCTTGTTATCACTGGTGTTGGCGAACCTTTTGAATGAATCGAGGGTTGAAGCTGCGCGAGCTATTTCAGAAAGCGACGCGAAAGGTGAATTCCTTGCGCGTATGAGTCATGAAATCAGGACACCTTTGAACGGTATTCTTGGTATGTCGCAATTGATGAAGGATACAGAACTGAATGTTACCCAGCGTCATTATAATGAGGTGGTTTATTCATCGGGTAACTATCTGTTAACCATGATTAACGACATTCTGGATTATTCAAAAATCATTGCAGGAAAAATGGAACTGGAAGCTGTGCCTTTCGATATTGGCAAGCTGGTTGAGAATACAGCGGCGCTGTTTGTTTCAAGGGCTTACGACAAAGACCTGGAGCTTATATGCGTGATTAATAAGAGTGTGCCCAAGATGGTGGTGGGTGATCCTGTTCGTTTAGAACAGGTCTTGCTGAACTTGATTGGCAATGCCATTAAGTTTACTGAACGTGGGTATATCACTTTAACGGTTGATCTCAGTCGGAAAAACAAAGGCCATATCGAGTTTGTTGTAAAGGATACAGGTATTGGGATTTCACCTGAGAAACAGACGAGATTGTTTGAGTCGTTTGCTCAGGCAGATGTGTCTACACATCGAAAATATGGTGGAACAGGTCTTGGTTTATCGATAACGCAACAACTGGTTCGTATCATGGGTGGGGAGATTCTTGTTGAAAGTGAATTAGGAAAGGGGAGTAGCTTTTCTTTTTCATGTCGGCTGGAGTTTTCTGAAAACAGCATGGAACACTTTGATTTTTCCGCTTCCGAATTAGTTCTGCACAGTCTGGTAATCGATCCTGTATTAAGCATTCAATACCAGCGCCTCTTTAGTGCTTACAAATTAAAATACAAGATTTACGATGATTTGGATGATTTCTTTGATGTCTTGAGCATGGCGAGTAAGGAGCAGCAAGAGAAAATGCTCTTGTTAATCGACAGTTCTGGCACAAAGCAGCAGGAAGACAAACTTGGTGTTTTTTTAAGTTCGATGAACCCTGGTTTCCAGATAATCTGGGTTTGTTACGCGCAATTGATGGATCGTTTCAAGCGTGAATTATCACCACACACAAGTTATTTCATTCAGAAGCCATGGTGTACTTCGACAATTGTTTCAACATTAACAACTATTGAAGGCTTAAATACCGCCGCCAACAATCTGGATACCGATAAAGTGTCTGATGAACAGAAAATTCTGCAGATTCTTGTGGCGGAAGATAATGAAACCAATCAGATGGTGATATGTGGCTTAATAGAAAAGCTCGGTCATGTTGCCTACGTTGCTGAAAATGGAAAAGATGTACTGAAGTTACTTAGACAGGGAAAACATTTTGATTTGATTCTGATGGATTGTGAAATGCCACAACTTGATGGCTGGGAAACCACCTTAAGCATCAGAAAGAGTGCATCACCATTCAGGGAAGTGCCCATCATTGCCTTAACAGGTCATGCAGTGCAGGGCAGTATTGATAAATGTTTTGAGTCAGGGATGAATGATTATCTATTCAAGCCTATCGATCTTCGTCAGTTAAAAGAAAAGCTGGTTCGCTTCTATTAAGTATTTTTGGGTAAAAGGCAGGAACTATTTTTCTACGCTTACTTTTGGCATCACTGGTTTGTTGATGATGACTTTTTCGGTAGGCGCAATCACCAGTGATGTGCCATCCAGCACGGTTTTATTTTTCTGGTTTACCACGAGCACACTTAACAACACGTTATTTTTTTCACGCTTTTCTGCAACGGTTACGGTTGTTGTGAGTGAATCACCAATCATGACTGGGCGTTTGAAATTGAACTCCTGTCGTAAATAAATGGTGCCGGGCCCAGGCAAATACAAACCCACTGCGGCAGAAACCAGAGAGCCCGTCCAGATGCCGTGAGCAATTCTGCCACCGAATTGTGAGTTTTCTGCAAATTCTGCATCGAGGTGAATAGGGTTCTCATCACCCGAAGTGGCAGCCATAAGAATGATGTCCTGCTCAGAACATACACGGTGGTATTGTGCAGAATCTCCTATCTGTAGCTCATCATAGGTTCGGTTTTCCAAGACGTTGTTATCGCTCATTGGTTTTTCTCTTGACGTGTTTTTTTATTTATACAGGCGTTTTTAATTGTTTCTCAAGCCATTGAAGCACGGCATTATAGTGAAGTTCCCTATCTGTTTCATTAA
>JBECKS010000256.1:0-2019 GCA_040235395.1 Pseudomonadales bacterium
TTTTTAATTTAAACGTTTAAAGGTGGAAACAGAAAATGCAGGTTTATTACGATAAAGACGCTGATTTATCAATCATTCAAGGCAAATTGGTAGCCATTATTGGGTATGGCTCTCAAGGTCATGCGCATGCGAATAATTTGAAAGACTCTGGAGTGAATGTTGTTGTAGGTCTGAGAGAGGGTTCTGATTCTGCAAAGAAAGCTCAGTCTGCAGGTCTTGCCGTGAAACCGATTGCCGAAGCTGTTTCAGGTGCGGATGTGGTAATGATTCTGGCCCCTGATGAATTTCAGGCTGACTTGTATCGTAATGAGGTTGAGCCAAATTTGAAACAAGGAGCCGCACTTGCTTTTGCTCATGGTTTTAATGTGCACTTTGAGTTGATTGATTTGCGAGCCGATCTGGATGTCATCATGATTGCGCCAAAAGCCCCCGGTCATACTGTTCGTAGCGAATTTGTAAAAGGTGGTGGGATTCCTGATTTAATTGCTGTGAAGCAGGACAAGTCTGGTCAGGCAAAAGCGATTGCGCTTTCCTATGCGTCTGCAATTGGCGGTGGGCGTACAGGTATTATTGAAACCACATTTAAAGATGAAACAGAAACAGATTTGTTTGGCGAGCAAGCTGTACTGTGCGGTGGAACAACTGCACTTGTTCAAGCGGGTTTTGAGACGCTCGTTGAAGCTGGTTACCCTGCTGAGATGGCTTATTTCGAGTGTTTGCACGAGTTAAAGTTGATTGTGGATCTTATGTACGAAGGTGGTATTGCCAACATGCGTTACTCCATTTCTAATACTGCCGAATATGGGGATGTTACTCGTGGACCACGAATTGTGAATGAACAAACAAAAGCTGAAATGAAGAAGATTCTTTCGGAAATTCAGAGTGGAGCCTTTGCCAAGGAGTTCGTGGCAAACGTTAATACGCTTCCAGCACGCCGTGAAGAAATGAAAAAACATGGAATAGAAGTTGTTGGTGAGAAACTTCGAGCTATGATGCCATGGATTAAGGCTAACCAGATTGTCGACAAAACCAAAAACTAAACCGAAAAGCAAAACGATAGAGTATGCAAAACAAGCTAAATGAGGATGAAGAAGGGGTAACCTTTGAAGTAGTAGAGCCTGAAATTCAGGTTGATGGGAGGCGAGTAACCCGGAAGGGTATTTATTTGCTTCCCAATCTGTTTACTACAGGCGGTTTGTTTGCTGGTTTTTTTGCAATCATTGCAGCAATGAATGGGCAGTTTGAAAAAGCTGCGATTGCTATTACTGTTGCGGCCAATCTTGATGTAATGGATGGTGCTGTGGCGCGTCTAACAAAAACCCAAAGCGAGTTTGGTGCGCAATACGATAGCTTGCATGACCTTGTTTCTTTTGGTGTTGCTCCAGCCATACTGATTTATTCCTGGTCTTTGCAAGAACTTGGGAAGCTCGGATGGATGACGTCTTTTGTTTATGTCGCATGTGCTGCCTTGCGTTTGGCTCGATTTAATTCACAAAACCAGAATGAAGATAAAAAGTTTTTTACCGGGCTAGGTAGTCCGGCGAGTGCTTTACTCATAGTTGGTTTTGTTTGGACTAATGTAGACAACCAATTGCCAGTTAATGTGCCCTTCGCGATGTTAGCTTTGGTTGTGTGTGTTTGGGGTGCTTTATTAATGGTTAGTAATTTTAAATTTGCCAGCCCAAAACAAATTGATCTTCAGGGTAGGGTTCCTTTTGTAATGATTCTTTCTGCGGTTTTTGGCTTGGCACTTTTCTTTATTAACCCTCCTCTTGTCATGCTGGCTGTTGCTTTGTCGTACTCGTTTTCAGGACCTGTTTACACCTTTGTGAAACGTGGTTAATCAAGTTGCTATCTCTGATTAATACTCCTTTAAAAAGTCTTAAAAATTGATTGCCTTTTTAAGTTTGGTGGGTAGAATACGCGCCTCCTGCAGCACGGCTGTGGGCGCCTGACTGATGAGGTTAGGTGAGTTCTTTAACATTGAAATCAAGTAATTTGTGTGGGCATTGAGCGTTT
>JBECKS010000257.1:0-1077 GCA_040235395.1 Pseudomonadales bacterium
CTTCCGGCTCCCGCTTCTTGTAGGGGACGAGGATTCCCTGCGAAAGCGCCGCCGCGACCTGCATCGCCGAGATGGCGGTCCCCGGCGACGAGCGGGCCATGCGCTGCAGCGGAATGCCGGAGAGGCGACAGAGCTCGATCAGGCCCGGGAGGCCGGTCTCCCCGAAGAGGAACGAGTTGCGGGCGTCCACGTGCCACCGGCCGGAGAGGGTGTGCGGCGCGGCACGGAAGATCACCCGCCCGTACGAGAAGTAGGACCGCTCGCAGGTGCGCCGGATGCCGTCTCTTTCCGGCCCCTCTCGTTCCTGCGCGGGGCGTGCCTGTTTCCCGACCGCCCTCCCCGGCGAACGGGGGGCGCGACCGAGGGGGAGCGGTATGCGGAGTCTTCCGGCGAGGGCGAGCATCCGCGGCAGGAGGTAGTCATCTCCGTACTCCGTGACGAGCAGGTCGGGGTCCGCGCGGGCCAGGAGCCGAAGGAACTCCCGGAGGAAATCCGTTCCGTTCTCCCAGCAGAGGACGTGGGTAGTGCCGTCGGCCGAGAAAACGAGCGGCCGCGCCCTTCCGTGCGCGGGGTGCCCGGTTCCTTCCGCTCGGAGGAACGCTCGGGAGAGCGGCGGGAGGGGAGAGACGACGTCCCACGGCGAATCGAGGGCGCGGGCGGAGAGAATCCTTCCGTCTTCCGCGCATTCCGCCTCGGCGAAGGAAAACGGGAAGAGTCCGGTGGCGTACGCGAACTGTTCCTCCGGGGCGATGTCGGCGTTGGCGAGCGCCTCCGCCCCGAATGCGCTTTCCGCCTTCCGGACGGTCGCCCGAAGGAGGAAAGGCGCCGGGACGGCGAACGTCCACGCCGGTACCGTCCTGCCGGAGAAGAACTCTACCCCTTGGCCTTTCCGGACGTCGCATCCCCAGCGCCCGGCGGCGGCCCGGACCGCGGTCTCCCGCACGCTCCGGCCCGTCACGACGAAGGAGGGGCGGAACGGGGCGAACAGGGTCACGGTGTCGCCGGCGGCCGTCCGGAACCAGAGCTCCATCCCGTCCCGCGCGGCGAGGAGGTCGAGCACCCACCCGGTCAGGGACA
>JBECKS010000083.1:0-14212 GCA_040235395.1 Pseudomonadales bacterium
GCTTAACAAACTTTAACATCTATAGCCCTCCCTCATCCTGATAGCGATAAGTCTTGGCATTGATATCCATTTTCAAATTAACACCAATGGCTGTCGTAGTTGACGATGATGAGCCGCCTTTATCTGGAGCAGCATCAATCACAAAATCGTGCAGGGTCACAATACGAGGTAAGGCAGCGACACCGCTAACAAATCCTGCTAAGCCGTGATAACCACCTCTAACTTTTAAATCAATCGGCAATACTGAATAAAATTCCACCTTCTCTTCATTACGCAAATTGATTGAGTCAAATTCAAGACCAGCACCCAAACCCGTTGCAGTAATATCTTCTAACAAACCTGGCACCTCAGTATCTCTTGGTAGCTGCTTCAATAGCGCAGCATAACTACTATCAAGGTCTTCCATTTGTTTCTTGAATTCTTCAAGGTTGGCCGCCTGAAAAGATTTGCTTTCGTAATCTTTGATTAACTTGCTTTCAGTCTGCTTCTGTTTCTGTAAATCTTCGAAGACTGGTTGCACCAGAAAATAATTACCGGCAACAAAAACCACAACAAAGACAAGAACAAAAATGGCTACGCGAACAAATAAGGGCCACCCTCCAATATTCTGGGGATCCAGATTCTGAAGCGTCTCCATGAGTTCATTTATATCAAAATTCACGATATCGCCCTCTAAGCCTATACGCCGTCTTCTTCGTTTTCAGTGTTGCGCGCTTCCTGCTGAACAGTCATTTCAAAACGACTTGCCTTTTCCTCACCGTCAGCATCCTTAATGCCTTCAACCTTGACCAGAACTGGATTCTTGAACCACTCCGAGTCATCGAGATTTCTCATCAGTTTTGAAATCTTGTTATTGGTCTCAGCAATGCCGTACATCTTGTACAGGTTCGCTTTTTTCTCAATCTTGGTGTAGTAAACGCCATCAGGAATCGAGCTGGCGATTGCGCCCATGGAATGAACGATTACCGGGCGATTACCCTGCAGCTCCTGAATCACCTTCATACTGTCAACAATCTGGTTTCTTCTTTCCTGCAAAGCTCGAATTTCTTTAATCTTGATTTCCAGCGCAGCAATCTCGCCTTCAACAAATTTATTTCTTTTTAGCTGATTACTGACTTCATTGCTGTAATAGCCGTAGACACCATAAGCGCAGATTGCGGCAAAAACCGCCACAACAACAACAATCACAATGAATTGTTGTTGTAATTCTTTTCGGCGTTCTTCTCGCCAGGGGAGTAAGTTAATCTTTGCCATTAATCAAAACTCCTCAAGGCCAAACCACAGGCAATCATTAAGGAAGGCGCATCATTGCTTAGTGCACCAGCACTTACCTTTGAGGATAAGCTCATATCAACGAAAGGGTTTCCTACAATGGTTGATGTACCAACTTTCTGTTCAACTAATTCTGCCAAACCAGGAATCGATGCGGTGCCACCTACAAGAACAATATAATCAACGTCATTAAACTGACTCGAGGAAAAGAAAAACTGCAAGGAGCGAGAGACCTGCTGAACAACGGCTTCCTTGAATGGCTCAAGAACTTCTGTTTCGTAGTCGTCAGGAAGCCCACCCTGTTTTTTTGCAAGACCTGCTTCCTCAACCGACAAACCATAACGACGTTGAATTTCTTCCGTAAGCTGCTTACCACCAAACACCTGCTCACGTGTATAAATAGTGCTACCACTATTAATTACACTCAGTGTTGTCATGGTTGCGCCCACATCAACAATCGCCACGGTGCCATCATCAGCGCCTTCCAACTGATCTGAGATCAGTGAAAAGGCTCTTTCCATTGCATAGATTTCAACATCCATGACTTTAGGAACCAGGCCCGCAATCTCGACAGCTTCCTGCTTAACTTCAATCGTTTCGTTACGACAGGCTGCTAATAAAACTTCAACTAATTCTGGATGGTTTTCAACTGGACCGACGACATCAAAATCAATACTGACTTCATCCATTTGATAAGGAATATACTGATCAGCTTCAACACGAATCTGCATTTCCATATCATCTTCGTTAAGCGCTGCATCCATCTCGATGGTTTTGGTAATAACGGCTGAACCAGCAACCGCAACCGCAACGTTTTTTGTGCCAGGCTTAACGCGGCTGATTAGATTGGAAATTGCAGAACTAACGCCTTCAACATCGTTGATATTTTTCTCAACAACGGCATCAGCAGGCAAAGGCTCCACGCCATAGGCTTCCACTCGATACTTATCTCCTTGACGGGATAATTCGAGCAGCTTCACTGAAGTTGAGCTAATATCCAAACCCACTAGAGAGATTGAGCGAGGTCCAAAAAGGCCTGCTAACTGTGCTTTTATGTCTTCAAATTGCATCTGATTTTGAGTCTCGGAATAAGTAATTTTTCTATTTTTAATATATACTTACACGACATTCATACGAGAATACATTAAATAATAACGCAAATACAACTGCTATCTTGCATTTTCAAGCCAATAACTCTCTAAGCAAGCTCAATACTGAATAAGTTGCCTAAATATCATGCTGTAACTGTTTGATTTTAAAGGGGAAATGATGAATTTTCAAAGGTTTTTCAAATTTTTGGTGAAAATGAGCCTACTTGGCCTTATCTCGTCCATCCTTATCGTCCTCGGTACTTATATCTACCTGCTTCCTGAAATGCCTGATATTGAAGATTTAAGAGACGTTCATTTTCAGGTACCCCTGCGAATCTATACCAAAGATGAAAAGCTCATTGCGGAATATGGCGAAAAAAGAAGAACGCCTGTTGAGTTTGAAGACATCCCCGACGCTTTCATCAAAGCATTGCTTGCAGCAGAAGACCAAAGTTTTTTTGAACACTCTGGTGTTGATTACAAAGGTCTTACCAGAGCCGTTAAATTGATGGTTCAAAATAAAGGATCAATAAAGGGCGGTGGTGGAAGCACAATCACCATGCAATTAACCCGTGCACTTTTTCTAACTAAAGAAAGAAAATTCAAAAGAAAGTTCAAGGAAATCTTTCTCTCTTACAAAATTGAAAATGAACTTAGTAAGCAGGAAATCCTTGAGCTTTATTGCAACCAGATTTATCTAGGCAAACGTGCCTACGGTATTCAGGCAGCAGCGAATGTTTACTACAACAAGAACATCGATCAATTAAGCATAGCTCAACTCGCCATGATTGCGGGCTTACCAAAAGCACCTGCTACCAACAACCCGGTAAATAGACCTGAAAAAGCCCTCAAGAGAAGAAACTGGGTACTCAGCAGGATGCACGAACTGAAATTCATTTCGCAGGAACAATATCAACAGGCTGTAAACGAACCTGACGAAGCCAAGGATTACGGTCAGTCTTCGGAAGTGGATGCGCCTTACATCGCTGAAATGATTCGACAACAATTGTTTGATCAATATGGTGAGGAAATTTATACCGAAGGTTATGTCGCTCACGCTAGCATTCTTTCAAAAGAACAACTTGCTGCTAACAAAGCCGTTATAGAAGGTATCCATGCTTATGATGAAAGACATGGTTACAAAGGTCCTGTTAAACATGCAGAGATTCCTGAGCTGGAAGCACTGTGGAACACCTATCAAGAGCAACTTCCATTACAGACTTTTCAAAGCTCACAAATCATTCAGAACATCATGAAGGATTCAATGGAGCATATCACTCTCGATAAATCCTACAATTTCAAAGCAATCACAGCTGCCATTGAAATCAATGAAATTGATTTCAGCACTTACTTTGAAGATGTTAAGAAAAGTCGAAACCTTGAAGCAGCCATCTGCATTCGTGTTGACGAAGAAAACAAACTAGCTGTTTTTGTATTAAGCGATAAAAGCATTGCGATTGTTCATGAAGAAAACACCTTGTGGGCGATTCCTTATATTGATAACCAGACTGTTGGCGCGGCACCTGAAAAAATTTCACAGGTACTAACAGCAGGTGATTTAACTTATTTAAGAAAAATTGAAAATGATGAGTGGCGTCTTTCTCAACTTCCAGAAGTGCAAAGTGCTTTGGTGGCACTAAATCCAACTGATGGCGCTGTCATTGCTTTAGTTGGTGGCTATGATTATTCCCTGAGCAAATACAATCGTGCTATCCAAGGTGGGAGGCAGATTGGTTCCAGCTTTAAACCATTCATCTATACCAAAGCGCTGGAAAGTGGTTTCACTGCAGCAACCATTATTAATGATGCCCCCATTGTTTTCGAGGACTCAGCTCTGGAAGAAAAATGGAAACCGGAAAATTCTGGTGGTCGTTTCTATGGCCCAACACGTTTTAGACAAGCGCTTTATCTTTCGCGTAATCTGGTGTCGATTCGCGTCTTAAGTAAAGTGGGTATTGGACCCACCATCGACTCCATGGAGCGTTTTGGTTTTGATAAAACTCAATTACCAAACAACCTTTCCCTTGCTTTGGGTTCTGCAAGCCTAACGCCTATGCAAGTCACCACTGGCTTCTCAACATTTGCTAATGGCGGCTATCGTATTTATCCCTATTTTCTTGAAAGTGCGCAAAATGGCGAAGGTGAAACAATCTATAAGGCTAACCCGATTCGCGTTTGTCCAGATTGCCCCGAAGAGAATACTGACGAAGAAAACCCAACGACTGCTGAAAAGGAAAACGCTCAAGACCTAGATCAAAACATGGAAAATCCTGCAAGCAAGTCAGATGAAACGCTTGCTATTGATGAAGAGGAAGAAATCAAAATCAGACCCGCTAAATCCGTGATTGAGCCCCGCGTTAATTACATCATGGACAGCATACTTGCTGATGTGATTAACCGTGGAACAGGAACTGCCGCACAACAACTTAAAAGAAATGATATGCGCGGTAAAACAGGCACTACCAATGATCAATTTGATGCATGGTTTACCGGTTACAACGGCAATATTGTTGCGAGTTCCTGGATAGGATTCGATACACCGCAAACCTTGGGACGTGGAGAATATGGAGCTGTAGCAGCACTTCCTGTGTGGTTATCTTTTATGAATGTTGCACTTGAAAATGCTGAAGAAAAAACCTTGCCACGCCCTGATAGATTGGTCACCGTTAAAATCAATGCGGAAACCGGCGAGGCGGCTAAGCCCGGTGATCCGAATTCCTTTTTTGAAATTTTCAGGGAAGAGTTTGCTCCCAAACTCGATACAAAACAGGAAAGCACTTCATCGCAAAGCAATGAAATTGAACCAGGTCAGATTTTCTAATCTGGTTCAATTCACTCATTTAGCTTTAACCGGCTATCGCCATTTCCTTACTTAAATGATTTCTACTTTCTGTATCAAAGACCGATTCACAATCCTGCAAGGGATAATGTTTAGGATAAGGTAGCGCTGCAACGCCAGAATCAATTGCCGCCTGTGCAACTGCAGAAGGTACATAATGCAACAAACGCGGATCCATGGGCTTCGGAATCAAATATTCCGGACCAAAGTTTAATACTTCACCATCGTATGCCTTCATCACTTCTTCAGGCACGTCGAGCTTTGCAATATCAGCAATGGCTTTAACCGCAGCAATTTTCATTTCTTCGTTAATGCAACTTGCACGAACATCAAGCGCACCACGAAAGATAAAGGGAAAACCAAGCACATTGTTAACCTGATTAGGGTAATCACTTCTTCCCGTTGCAATAATCAAATCATTCCTGATGCTTTTTGCATGCTCAGGTTCAATTTCTGGATCAGGATTCGCAAGCGCAAACACGATAGGGTTTCTTGCCATAGAAAGCAGCATGGCGTCTGATAGAAGATTGGCGCCGGAAACACCAATAAATACGTCAGCATTAAACATGGCATCTGCAAGTGTTCTTTTTTCTGTTTCAATCGCAAAACGTTTTTTATATTCGTTCAGGTCAGTACGCTCTGAATGAATCACCCCCTTGGAATCAAGCATCATGATATTTTCTTTCTTAGCGCCCATGGAAATCATCAACTCAATGGAAGCAACACCCGCTGCACCCGCACCAAGGCAAACGATTTTTACGTCTTCGATTTTTTTATTTTTTATTTCCAAGGCATTCAATAAACCTGCACAGGCAATAATGGCTGTGCCATGTTGATCATCATGAAACACTGGAATATCACACCGTGCTTTCAAGGCTTTTTCAATTTCAAAACACTCGGGTGCTTTTAAATCTTCCAGATTAATGCCGCCAAAGGTGCAGGAAATATTGGCAACGGTATCGATGAACTCTTGAGAGCTTTTAGCATTCACTTCAATATCAAACACATCAATGCCAGCAAAGCGTTTAAACAATACGCCTTTACCTTCCATCACAGGCTTGCTTGCCAAGGCACCAAGATTTCCCAAACCAAGAATTGCTGTGCCATCACTGATGACAGCGACCAGATTTCCTTTTGCGGTATAGCGGTAAGCCATTTCCGGATTTGCCGCAATTTCCCTAACCGGTTCTGCAACACCCGGGCTGTAAGCAAGTGCCAGATCCTTTGCGCTTTCCGTTGCTTTGGTCAAACTCATGCTTATTTTGCCAGGACGAGGAAAGGCATGGTAATCCAGCGCCTGTTGACGAAGTTTCGCGTTACGATTGTTTGTTGTGTTTTCCTGAGTCATAAAACCCCCTTTTCAAAAAAATACAGGAAACAGCACAGCCTTCATGGCGATGCTGAACCAACTTCAAAATTGAAATGCTTTATGGGCAGTGAAGGTATAAGAGCGTCTTTTTCTACTTACACTTCATGGTAGGACTTTCAGCATCTGTGGAGAAAACCGAAAGCAAACATCCGACAAGGGGTAACTGTCAGTGATGAGGCTTATCTTAATCAAGGAAGTCGCAATTAACTATGATAAAAAAAGACCAGCCATTTCCTTTAATGCAAATAATTCTTTATTCAATAAAAAAGCAACCGGGAAATAAAAAAGGCGCTTCAGGAGCGCCTTTTTCTTCATTCTGAAAAATGTTTACAGAATTATTTTTTCGTTGAACGAGCGCCACCGAAACGCTTGTTGAACTTATCAATACGACCAGCAGTATCGATAATCTTCTGTTGACCTGTATAAAAAGGATGGCAGGCAGAACAAATATCTAGTGTGATTTCGCCGCCTAGCGTTGAACGTGTCTTAACTACATTGCCACAGCTGCAAGTAGCAGTAATGTCAGTGTATTCTGGATGAATGTCTTTTTTCATGTTGAAACCCTGTCTAATGCCGCCACCTAAGCCGAAGCTTGTGTCCTTACCCCTCAAAAACAAGGGGGGAATTCCGCTTTGTTAGGCACCGCATTTCTTGATATAAACGGTTTTAGATTCATTCTTCTGGGAGAGCCCCCGAAAGAGACCGCGCATCATATCAGAGAATTCCTGATTGGCAAGGCTTTCGCTTCGGCAACGCAAAGCAGCTCCCAAGCATCACTCAAGAGCTCTTACGCATTACGCCCATGACCCAGCCATTCGCCCAGATAGCGATTAATTCACCGCTTCGAAGCCTGTTCGATTACAAAACCAAGGGCATTGAACTTGTACCTGGTCAGCGTGTTAGCCTGCCCTTTGGTAAAAGGGACATGGTCGGTATGGTGGTAAAAACCAGCGACTCTAGCCAGCTGGACAGCGGTCAACTGAAAGCCATCCACAAGGTCATCGACCATCAGGCCAGTCTTTCTAAACCCTTGCTTGATTTCATTCTCTGGTCGGCAAACTACTACCATCATCCCGTAGGCGAAGCACTGTTTCATGCCTTGCCATCCCGTTTGCGAGAAACAGCAAGCATCGACCACAAGGATTTTTTCCTCTGGAAGATTACCGAAAAAGGTCTACAAACCGATGCAAGTAAAATGGGCAGAGCCAAAGTGCAGGCAGAAGTACTCCACACCCTGCAAAAGCATCCTGAGGGTATTGGCACCCTTACCTGTCAGAACCTTGGTATCACCAATGCCACCCTGAAGGCACTTGAAGGTAAAGGCCTGGTTGAACAGACCAAGCCCAGCCCCAAACACCTACACAGTGAAGATCACAAACACTTATTAAGAACCAGTGAGTTAAGTCTTAATCCAGAACAGAAAACAGCATTCGAAGCCATCAAGGAGAAACTCACAAGCTATCAAAGCTTTCTTTTAATGGGCGTGACTGGCAGCGGTAAAACCGAGGTTTACCTGCAAGCCATTCACGAAACCCTCAAGGCTGGAAAACAGGCGCTGGTGCTGGTGCCAGAGATTGGTCTTACACCTCAAACCATTCAACGTTTCCAGATGCGTTTTAACTGCCCCGTTGTCAGCCTGCATTCTGGGCTTACAGAAACCGAACGCTTCAAGAACTGGTATCGCATTCGTCAGAATCACGCGTCTATTGTGATTGGCACACGCTCAGCCATCTTCACGGATTTCACCAATCTCGGTTTGATTATCGTGGATGAAGAACATGACCTCAGTTACAAACAGCAGGAGGGTTTTCGTTACTCTGCTCGCGACCTGGCAGTGGTCAGGGCACAACAATGGAAGGTGCCCGTCATCCTTGGCAGTGCCACGCCTTCATTGGAAAGTCTGCACAATTGCCAGCAAGGACGTTATGAATTGCTACAACTGACACAGAAAGCCAGCGGCTTTCCTGAGCCAGAAATTAAAGTGGTGGATACTCGCGGCCAGGAGCTTCAGGCAGGCCTAACCCATAAAACGCTTCAAAGCATTCGCCATCATCTCGATAGAAAAGAACAGGTGCTAGTGTTCATTAACCGCCGAGGCTACACCCCCGCCCTGCTCTGTCCGGAATGTAAATGGCTGGCCACCTGCCCCTTCTGCGATGCCCGCTTCACTTTTCATAAACAGAAGAACCTGCTGGTTTGTCATCACTGTAATTACCGGCAGAAACCCATCACCCATTGCCCTTCCTGCGGCAACGGTGAAATGCATTCACTGGGTCAAGGTACTGAGAAGATAGAGGAAATGCTGGAACTGCATTTCAAAAAAACCCCTGTGCTACGCATCGACCGGGATAGCACCGAAAGAAAAAATGCCCTCGAAGAACGTCTAGAACAAGTGCATACGGGCAAACCCTGCATATTGGTCGGCACACAAATGATTACCAAAGGTCATCATTTTCCCAAGGTCACACTGGTGTGCATTCTCGATATGGATCAGGGATTTTTTGCTTCCGATTTCCGAGCCACCGAGCGCATGGCGCAGGTGCTGATTCAGATTATTGGTCGTGCAGGTCGAGAGTCCGCTCATAGTCAGGTAGTGCTGCAAACGGAAATGCCCGACCACCCTGCATTGCAGCTTCTACTCACTCAAGGCTATCAGGCATTTTCCGAAGAGCTGTTACAGGAAAGAGAAACCATGCATTTTCCACCCTTTGCCTATTTCTGCCTGATTCGTGCCGATAGCGCCCAGATTGAAAACAGCCTTAGCTTTCTTGAAGAAATCAAAAGCTGCATGAATGAGAACAATAAAAGCACTACGCGCATTCTTGGTCCAGCACCCGCAAACATGCAGAAACGTGCAGGCAGGCATCGCGCTCAATTAATACTGCAGTCTTCAAACCGAAAGGAATTGCAGAACTTGCTAACGCGAAGCATTCCACAGTTTTCAGAACAGCAGCATGCAAGAAAGGTTCGTTGGTCGGTGGATGTGGATCCGATGGAAACTTTCTAATGCTAGCATCAACTACTTTTGCGCTATCTCGGCTGCAGCGTTAAAATGCCGCACCACACACGCCTCAAGGCCTCAACACACACCACGGATAGCCTGTACTGAATATGAGTCACGATTTCGCCAAGAAAAAAAAGAAGGCTTCTGTTAACAAGTCTTCTGGTGGTTTACCTCCCTGGTTCTGGATGTTCACCGGCGTCGTTACAGGTTTATTTATTGCGCTACTGGTTTATCTCTCCAGCCTGAAGTTCACGCAGGATCCTTCAAAAAATACCAGCGACAACGTCGACAATCTCAGCAAACAGATTAAGGAACAGGCTGATCGCATGCGTGAAGGCAAGGAAGTGTTGAAAAAACCCACCTTCGAGTTTTACCAGCGTTTACCCGAGCAAACCGTCGAAACACCCAAACCAGAAAAAACCGTCGTTAAGGAAGGCGACAAGAAAAGCTACATCCTTCAGGCAGGTTCTTTCCGTAGTTATCAAGATGCCGATGCACTAAAAGCCCAGCTCATCATGCAAGGGCTTGATGTACAGATCAGCACCGTTGCTGACAGTAAAGGCAAAGACTGGCATCGCGTGCAGGTTGGCCCTTACACCAGTGAGCACCAGATTAACAAAGCGCAAGACGTGCTTGCCGACAACAACATTCCCAGCATCAAAATGGAAGTAAAGTAGCTCCATAGCCCTTACCTGCGACTTGAATTCCCATGATGCACCCCCATATCGTCTAGTCCTTTAGTCAATTTTTGAGGCAAGTAATGGATCAATTCCGCGGCACCACCATTCTCTCTGTTCGTCGAAACAACAAGGTCGTCATTGGTGGCGATGGCCAGGTCACCATGTGCAACACCGTCATGAAAGGTAATGCCAGAAAAGTGCGTCGCCTCTACAACAATCAGGTGCTTGCAGGTTTCGCAGGTGGTACTGCCGATGCCTTCACCTTATTTGAACGCTTTGAAGCCAAACTGGAAAAACATCAAGGCAATCTGGTGCGCTCTGCTGTTGAAATGGCAAAAGACTGGCGAACCGATCGCGTATTAAGAAAACTTGATGCACTGCTTGCCGTTGCTGATAAAACGGCCTCACTCATCATTACTGGTAATGGCGATGTGGTGGAACCTGAAGATAATTTAATCGCCATTGGTTCAGGCGGTCCTTTCGCGCAATCTGCTGCAAAAGCCTTGTTACAGAATACTGAATTAAGCGCTCGTGAAATCGCGCAGAAGAGCCTCGATATCGCAGGCGACATCTGTATTTACACCAATCACGAACTCACCATTGAAGAACTGGATTACTAATTCCCGTTTTTAAGAAAAAGTTTTTACAGGAATTTTTTTATGTCAGACATGACTCCCCGCGAAATCGTTAGCGAACTCGACAAATATATTGTTGGACAAGCGCAGGCAAAAAAATCTGTCGCCCTTGCCTTAAGGAATCGCTGGCGTCGAATGAAACTGGACCCAGCCTTACGCAGCGAAATTTCCCCAAAAAATATTCTTATGATTGGCCCCACCGGCGTGGGAAAAACTGAAATCGCTCGCCGCTTGGCAAAACTGGCAAACGCACCGTTTATAAAAGTAGAAGCCACCAAATTTACGGAAGTGGGTTATGTCGGTCGTGATGTCGAATCCATCGTGCGTGATCTCGTTGAAATTTCCGTCAAGATGCTGCGCGAACAAGCAATGAACAAATTACAGAATGCCGCCAGTGATGCTGCTGAAGAAAAAATCCTTGATGTGTTGCTTACACCTGCTCGCGGTTCAAGCGACAGCGATCTTGGTGGAAGTAATTCCCGTCAGGTTTTTCGAAAAAAATTACGTGAAGGTGAACTTGACGACAGGGAAATTGAAATCGAAGTAAATGCCGCGCCCATTGGTGTTGAAATCATGGCGCCTCCAGGCATGGAAGAAATGACCAGCCAGTTACAAAGCATGTTTTCCAACATGGGCGGCAACAAGACCAAACGTAAACGTATGAAAGTGAAAGATGCTTTCAGACAACTAAAAGATGAAGAAGCCCAACGACTGGTTAATGAAGACGATTTAAAAAGCAAGGCTGTAGAAGCCGTTGAACAAACAGGCATTATCTTTATCGACGAACTCGATAAAGTTGCCAAGCGTTCTGAAACCTCGGGCACTGATGTTTCACGGGAAGGTGTGCAACGTGATTTACTGCCATTAATTGAAGGCAGCACCGTTACCACTAAATACGGCATGGTAAAAACTGATCACATTCTATTTATTACTTCAGGTGCTTTTCATCTGGCAAAACCCAGCGACTTGATTCCCGAGTTACAGGGTCGTTTGCCCATTCGTGTTGAATTGCACCCGCTAAGCCCTGAAGATTTTGAACGTATTCTTACGGAACCGAATGCCTCACTCACTGAACAGTATCAGGCGCTTCTCGGTACAGAAAACCTTGAAGTGGAATTCGGTCAGGATGCCATCAAACGCATTGCCGAAATCGCCTGGCAGGTTAATGAGAAGACAGAAAACATCGGTGCACGTCGATTGCACACCATTGTCGAAAAGCTACTTGAAAATATTTCCTTTGATGCCAGTGAACTGGCACAGAAGCAGGAAAAAATAGTCATCGATGCAAAATATGTTGACGACAACCTCGCTGAGCTCGCGCAGGATGAAGATTTAAGTCGCTATATTCTGTGATAACGTTAAACTGGGTTTAAAGAATAAAAACGTTAAAAACCTTTCCCAGACCCATGCAGATGCAACGAATTCAATACAGCTATGTTTTTTTGCTGTTGTCATTCCTGATTATTTGTTTTCAGGTGTTCCATAGTTTTAACTATCGAATCAATACCGATGAATTCTTTTTCCTGTCACAGATATACGAAGCCAGCCGCCACGAATTAAGAAGTTCCCTGCAAACTTTTCATGTGCATTTCTTCTCATGGCTCCCCAGCGCTCAAGGTTATGAGATAGAGCAAATTACGCTTGGCCGACTTTGCATGTTGTTGGCAGAAATAGTAACGGCTATATCCATTGTTCTTTGCGCCAAACCTTTTGTGAAAATTGAATATGCTATCTTTGCCGCCTTTGCCTGGTTGTGTAGCGGTTATACGATTAGTGATGGTGCCAGCTTCAGAACAGACCCACTTGCTACTGCTTTACTCATGTCGGCATTGGCACTAAGTCTGTCCCCCAGGATAAACATACTGCGTGTAAGCATTGCCGGGGTATTAGTGAGCATTGCCTGTATGGTTACCATTAAATCGGTTCTTTATGCGCCAGCGTTTCTTGGCGCTGCACTTTGGCAAAAAGGAAAAATGGACTTTCAGAAAGTTTCTTTACTCATGCTTATCGCTGCTTTCGTTGCAATAATGTCTTTCTTGTCACTTTATTTTATCCACCATTCCATTATTTCTGGCGACCAGCAAAGAACAGCTTTCACTACATCAAAAGCCTTAAGCACAGGCTTCCTGAATACTAAATTGTTTCCCGCCCCAAACGTCCTCGCCGGATGGATTCTTCTTAGTTTGGCGCCAATCTACTTCATGATTCTTGCTATCAAGAAAAATATAATAACCCTTTGCTTTGTGCTTCCTTTATTCGTGGTTATTTTTTATAGGAATTCCTACCCTTATTTTTACCCATTTATTACGGCACCAGCTTTTATCCTTGTCGCTATAGGTGCATATGAATTTAAACCCGCAAAATTAAAAATTTCTCTCATCGTTTTTCTTGCAATTTTTAACCTTAGCTTTCACGCCTATAACCTATCTCTGGTAACACAGGATTATCAACGTCTTATGTCAAAAGTTATTCATGACATTTTCCCAGAGCCTATCAACTACATCGATCAGGTTTCCATGTTGCCTACATACCCAAAAAGAGGTTTCTTCATGACCACCTGGGGTATGCAGAATTATCATGACAACAACATTGCAGTTATGGCAACGCTGCTTGAAAACTATTCTCCGCCGCTGTTACTCGCTAATCATAAGGTCCTTTTGCAGGCCCTTGGCGCGCAGGAAAAAGAAGAAGGACGTTTGTATTTATTCCCTGAAGATATTGAAGCCTTGCGCTCTTCCTACCTGAAATTCTGGGGCCCCATTTATGTTGCAGGCATAGAGAAAAAGCTGTCTGTTGGTGAAACCAATATTTACATCAACATTGCAGGTAATTATAAAAATGAATCGGAAAGGGAAGTCACCATCAATGGTATAACTTATGGCCAGGAGGAAACTGTTTCCTTAAACCATGGCAACAATACTTTTTTCACAAATGATAATATGAAGTTGCGCCTTATCTGGGAAGAAGCTGGCTCTAAGCCCACACTTCCAGAACCTGAAGTTCTTGAGTTGTTTTAAACCGATTTTTTCATCAATCTTTTTATTAAAAAATCGACTAAAAATATTAAGCCGATAATAATAAAAACACTATAGCCAGAAAGCCTTGTCACTAAAGATATTAAAACACCACTTGAAAACTCAGAACCTAGATATAGCGATAAAGTTCCACTAACAAGTTCCGTTATACCCCAATTACCAGGAATAATCCTGATGGTGTTACTTAACAGGATAATCATCGCATACATAAAAAATATAACTAATTTCGAATTCCAGCCCAAGAAACATGAAGCAAAAGTAAACCCAAACACAGTAAAGGATTACTG
>JBECKS010000199.1:0-25970 GCA_040235395.1 Pseudomonadales bacterium
ATATGCATGAGCATAGGAAAACTGACAGCAGGAAAAAACGATAGTAGCTGTGAATAGAGTTTTAGCTATTCGATAAAGCATAATTTTTCATCCATGAAATTAAACAAGCTGACTTATCCGTGTCAGATAAAAATCATAGAATCATTCTGCTTCAATTCAAGCTTAAGTGTAAAAGTGATTACACTTTGATGGCACTCAAGCAAAAAACCAGCCTTATGCGTTTTTTCTTGTTATCGTGATAACTTATATTCTCTATCAATCCAAAGAAACATCCATGTTTGTATATAAGTCTGTGCTCTTCACAACAATTGCTAACCCTGCCCAAAACTAACTCTTTACAATATATCATATTTGACATAATCTATTTTCATGAGATCCAAGGACAAGGTGCTCATCTGGCTTCACGGTGAAGTTAAAACACCACCATTTTCCATTTCGGCTCGCATTGAAGCTGGGGTTTTGCTACGACTACTGCAGTCTGGTAAGAATATAGGTATGCCACATTCCAGACCTATGCCTACAATTAGTAAAAGGTGCCATGAATTGAGAGTTAATGATGAGGATAAGACTTGGAGAATTATTTACAGGATTGACGAGGATGCAATCATTATTCTTGAAGTCTTTGCCAAGAAAACAGAAACAACTACTAAAAAAGTAATTGAAGTTTGTAAGAGAAGACTGAGAGGGTATGACAATGTTACAAAGTAAAAAAAAGAAACTTGAGGCTAAAGGCTGGCAAGTTGGATCAACCTCAGACTTTCTGAAACTGAGCCCAGAAGAAGAAGCATATATTGAGTTGAAACTTGCTCTTTGTAACAAATTAAAACAGCTAAGAACCAAGAATCACTTAACGCAAAATGACGTAGCCAAGTTAATTAATTCAAGTCAGTCTCGCGTTGCAAAAATGGAAGCTGGAGATCCCTCAGTTTCGATTGATCTTGTTATTAAAACGCTGCTATCTACAGGGGCTACCAATAAGGATTTGGCCAAGGTGATTGCTTCTACAGCATAATAGCAGTTTTATTTTTCTTTATTTCAAACAATAAAAAAGCCGCATAAAGCGGCTTTTTTAATCAGGTTTATATCTTAAAGTTTATTCAACCACTTTAAATTCAACACGTCTGTTCTTGGCTCTGCCTTCAGCGGTGCTGTTATCGGCGATTGGATTTTCTTCGCCATAGCCTTTTGAGTCTAAACGTGAACCATCAATACCTTTACCCACCAGATAGTTTTTAACGGTTTCAGCTCGTTGGTTAGAAAGGTTCAGGTTGTAGTTAGCATCACCCATGCTATCGCTGTAAGCCTGCACTTCGAGTTTAATGGTGCTGTTCTTTGCTAGCACTTCTGCAGCGGCATCGAGTGTTGCAAGGGAATCACTGGTTAGTTCTTTTGAATTGCTTTTGAAGTTAATACCTTTCAAGTCAATTTTAGAAAGAATTTCTTTTTTCTCTTCTGAAGTAATCACCACAGGGCAGCCATTGCTATCGATGTTTGCACCGGCACTGGTTCCTGGGCATTTATCGTTTGCATCGGCAATGCCGTCTCCGTCTTCATCTGCCATGGTATCTGCGGCTTCGCTTGCTTCGGTCATTGGCTCTTCTTGCATGGCTTCTTCTTGCATACTGTCTGATGAACTGGTGTCGTTACCACTTGAACTTGAACCACCGAATTTTAATGCGGCAGTAAGGAAAATGGCTGAGGTTTCACTGCCATAACCGCGGTATTCAAGGCGACTGAACCAGTTTTCTTTTACATTCCAACGAAGGCCTAAACCATAACCCACACGGATTTTATCGTCGCTTTCTACACCAGGAGCGCTGCCAGTACTTATTTGGGTGGCGCCCGCTCTCACATATATTGACCATGGATCAACATTGTTATGCCAGTGATATAAACCACTGATACCAAGCGTTGACACATCAATATCTTCACCAGCAAATACCGCACTACCTAAATCGTGGTAATAAATTTCACCGCTGATGTTTGCATTGAAATCCCTACCTAGAAAAATTGCCATGGCTGTGTCTTTATCATCATCAAGGGTGACCCCATCTGGGTCAAACATGGATTGGCCAACACCGATGCCGACATAGTTGTCTGCTGCTTGAAGGTTAAAGCTCATAAGAGCTAGCGCACAGGCAAATGAATGAATGATTATTTTATTTAACATGATTTTCTCCGTATTCCTTAACTTGAAAAGTGAATGCATAACAGCAACATCCATTGCATTGAATGCTACAGGACGCAACCACTTTAGGATTTAAAGACTGCTGAGTAAAGCGATGAAGGGAGCAAGACATAAAAAAAGCCGCTTTATGCGGCTTTTTGTAGCTTTCTGTATTTTGGTGCCGAAGGGGGGATTTGAACCCCCACGAGCGAAGCTCACCACCCCCTCAAGATGGCGTGTCTACCAATTCCACCACTTCGGCTAATAGGTCGTTCCTTTCTTATTCTGAAGGAAGGTCGTCGTTGACTGGATTGACAGTAACGGTTGGAACATCCTGTTGAGGCGCAGTTTTTACGGTTTCTGCAGCAGGAATAATAACTTGGTCAGAATTCAGGTGACGATTGAAGTAGGCAAGCACGAGACTGGTTGAGAAAAACAGTACCAACAATGCAACGGTTACCTTGGTCAGCAAAGGTGCTGAACCTGCAGTACCCAGAAGCGATTGCTGAGAACCACCACCAAAAGCTGCACCACCATCTGCATTACTTTTTTGTAGCAGTATCAAACCAATAATGCTGATTGATACGAGCATATGAAAAACCAGAATTGCCTTATCCACGTTAAATCACCTTACAAATTTTTATGAAACTTTCCGCTTGAAGGGAAGCGCCGCCAATCAAACCGCCATCAATATCAGCTTGACTGAATAAATCAGCGGCATTGCTTTCATTCACACTACCGCCATAAATAATTCTTAACTGCTCTGCGATTGTTTTATCAAATGTCGCAACACAATCACGTAAAACCTTATGAACTTCTTGAGCCTGTTCTGGGCTAGCAGTTTCACCCGTACCTATTGCCCAAATGGGTTCATAGGCAAGCACTGCATTTTTGAAACTCGCAACACCTGTTACTTCAAGAACGGCTTTTAATTGCTGGCTAACCACTTGCTGAGTTAAACCAGCCTGCCTTTCTTTTAATGTTTCTCCCACACAAAGAATGGGGCAAATACCTTGCGCCTGTAAGCGCTGAAACTTCGTCGCTATTTGCGCATCACTTTCGTGGAAATACTGCCTTCTTTCAGAGTGCCCAATAATGGCAAACTTACATGCCATGTCAGCAAGCATACTTGCTGAAATCTCGCCGGTATAAGCACCTTCTTCAAATTCACTAACGTTCTGTGCCGCCAGTTGCAAGCCATCGTTCTTACAATACTCACTGACCTGCCCCAGATATGCATAGGGCGCAGCAATCACAACATCAACAGGAAGATCAGCATTGAAAGAGGCATTAAAGGCTTCAAGCAAGGTCTTGTTAGAGACCTTATCGCCATGCATTTTCCAGTTTGCAGCTACCAGTGGTCGCCTCATTGAATTTCGCTCCTGCTCACTAGCTAGCTAAGCTGCGATACCTGACGCTACCAAGTGTTTGAAAAATCACCGTCATTGGGGAAACGGCGGCAATGTTAACTGAACTGACAGGCAAAGCCAACAAGCCCAGGGAATCGCTTTAACAGCTTAACCCGCGTGTTTTTTAATACAATCCGCAAGCTGATGCACATGGGTGCTCACCAGCTGCTCATCTTCTGCTTCCACCATTACTCTGATTAAAGGTTCTGTA
The DNA here is from genome assembly GCA_040235395.1 of Pseudomonadales bacterium. Classification (GTDB taxonomy): domain Bacteria; phylum Pseudomonadota; class Gammaproteobacteria; order Pseudomonadales; family JBECKS01; genus JBECKS01. The sequence continues at coordinate 3,788 of JBECKS010000199.1, forward strand.
CCCGATGGACGAAGCAAGACTCTTCCTCGATTACCTAAACTCTTCTCAACATCACTGACACAGGCTTTAACCTCTGGAAGTTCTATCAAGGCTTTTGCCTCACCACTATTGAAAGGAACATTAATCATGGTTTGTGGAAGTTTTTTAAAGCCCTTACAAAGCTCTGACATAGTTCCACCACTGTCTTTCAGGGCATGCAAAACCTGTAGTGCTGAAATAATACCGTCTCCAGTTGTGGTTTTATCCAGGCACAGTACATGACCTGAAGATTCACCGCCCAACTGCCAATTGCGTTCCACAAGTTCTGACATCACGTACCTGTCGCCCACTTTTGAACGCACAAACTCAACACCCAAGCTAGTGATAGCCTGTTCAAGCCCAAGGTTGCTCATCACGGTTCCAACCACACCGCCTTCCATAATACCTTGCTTAATACGGTGTCTGGTGATGATGTAAAGGATGTCATCGCCATCTACCAGGTTGCCTTTTTCATCAACAAAAACCAGTCTGTCACCATCACCATCGAAACCGATTCCAAAATCAGCATTACGTTCTAACACAGCTTTTTGCAAAGCAGCAGGGTCGGTGGAACCACAGCCTTCATTAATGTTAAAACCATCTGGAGAAACACCTATAGCAGAAACCTCTGCACCTAATTCCTCAAATACGTCGGGTGCGATGTCATAGGTGGCACCATGTGCACAATCCACCACAATTTTGTAGCCTGAAAAATCACGCGCAGATAAAGGCAAAGTGCTTTTGCAGAATTCAATATAACGACCACGAGCACCTTCAATGCGTCTTACTTTCCCTAACTCAAAACTTGGCAAGGTAACCATGGGTTCATCAAGCATTGCTTCTATAGCCAATTCAATCTCATCGGGCAACTTGGTGCCTTCGCTTGAGAAAAACTTGACGCCATTATCGTGATAAGGATTATGAGAGGCGCTAATCACTATGCCTGCTTGTCCGTGAAATGTTCTTGTTAAGTATGCAATTGCTGGCGTAGGCATGGGGCCAAGCAAACGAACATTCGCACCTGCAGCGGAAAGCCCTGCTTCAAGGGCAGACTCGAACATATAACCTGAAATCCTGGTGTCTTTTCCAATCAAGACTTTAGTAGGTTTATCACCTCTTCCTTGCGAAAACACTTTACCAATAGCCCAACCGAGCTTGAGCACAAACTCAGGGTTGATATTCCCTTCGCCAACTAAACCGCGAATTCCATCTGTACCGAAATATTTTTTCTTGCTCACACAAGCTCCTCACACATGATTGCCCAGGTCATATCAAGTACATCTCTACTTTCACTCACATCATGCACTCGTAAAATGTTTGCTCCGTTCTGAACAGCTACACTTAAAGTAGCCAGACTGCCGTAGAGTCTTTCGTTCACTTCTTTTTTTAATGTCATGCCAATCATGGATTTTCGTGAAGTTCCCACCAGTATTGGGCAATCCAGTTCCTTCAACACCTCAAGACGATTGAGCAATCGTAAATTGTGTTGCAGGCTTTTTCCAAAACCAAAACCTGGATCAACCACCAAACGCTTTTTTTCAATGCCTGCCTGTTCACAGAATGCCACACGTTCTTGCAGGAAATCCTTAACTGACACCAGCACATCCTGATAGTCAGGATTTTGCTGCATGTTTTCAGGCTCGCCCTGCATGTGCATCAGACAAATCTGGCAATCACTATCTTTAAGGAAGTCCAGATTATCCAGTCTTGCCAAAGCCCTGACATCGTTAATCATGTCTGCCCCTAATTTCAACGCTTCCTGCATTAACAGAGCATTACTGGTATCCACTGAAACGGGAATTTCGAAGCTTTTTTTTATGCCTTCTAATACAGGCAATACCCTATCCATCTCTTCCTGGTCACTGACAGGCTCAGCGCCCGGACGTGTGGACTCACCCCCAAGATCGAGCATATCTGCACCTTCTTTGATGAGCACTTCGCTACGCTTTAATGCCTGATCAAGTGAATTGAACAAACCACCATCAGAGAATGAATCTGGTGTCAGATTCAGAATGGCCATTAAACGGGGTTTCTTGAGCACTCTTGTAATTCCGGCTTTCCCAAAAAAGAAAAAGCCTCAACCCTGTTAGGGGATGAAGCTTTTTCGTATCAATATATTATTAGACTTCGCTTGCGGGTCCGCCTACGCTCGTTCCACCACTCTTGCCATCAGACTCTGGTTTACTCACGCCAGATTCCGGTGTTGATGGTGCGCCACTCGCGCCTGAACCTGTGCCCTTGTTATCCCAGTCTTTCGGCTCACGCACTGCTTTTCTTGCCATTAAATCATCAATCTGGGCAGCATCGAGGGTTTCGTATTTCATCAAAGCATCTTTCATGGCATGAAGAATATCGATATTTTCTTCCAGTATTTGCTTGGCTTTTGCATAAGCATCATCAATGATTTTTCTTACTTCACCATCAATGGCTTCAGCAGTTACCGAGGAAACATTCTTGGTTTGTGTTACTGATTTTCCAAGGAACACTTCACCTTCCTCTTCTTCGTAACTCAGCGGCCCCATCTTTTCAGAGAGACCCCACTTGGTCACCATGTTACGTGCCATTTGTGTTGCCCGCTGAATGTCATTAGAAGCACCTGTGGTAACACCATCGAATCCCAGCGTGATTTCCTCGGCAATTCGACCACCAAAAAGACTGGCAATCTGACCTTCGAGTTGGCGTTTTGAAACGCTGTATTTATCTTCTTCAGGTAAATACATGGTGACACCTAAGGCTCTACCGCGAGGAATGATACTCACTTTATAAACAGGATCATGCTCAGGCACTAAACGCCCAACGATGGCGTGACCCGCTTCATGATAAGCCGTATTCACCTTTTCCTTTTCAGACATCACCATGGTTTTGCGCTCAGCGCCCATCAGGATTTTGTCTTTCGCCTTTTCAAACTCATTCATTTCAACAATACGTTTGTTCTGGCGTGCTGAAAATAATGCAGCTTCGTTAACAAGGTTCGCTAAATCTGCACCAGAAAATCCTGGAGTTGCTCTGGCAAGTACAGCCGCATCTACATCGTCGCCGAGAGGTACAGTTCTCATGTGAACACGAAGAATCTGTTCTCTACCTCTGACATCAGGAAGAGGCACCACAACTTGACGGTCAAAGCGCCCTGGTCTTAACAAGGCAGCATCAAGCACATCGGGTCTGTTAGTTGCGGCAATGACAATCACACCATCATTGGGGTCAAAACCATCCATCTCAACCAACAGCTGGTTAAGGGTTTGTTCCCTTTCATCGTGACCACCACCAAGACCCGCACCACGTGAACGACCCACCGCATCAATCTCATCGATGAAGATAATACAGGGTGCCTGCTTCTTGGCTTGCTCGAACATATCGCGTACACGAGATGCGCCCACACCCACAAACATCTCTACGAAATCAGAACCCGAAATAGCAAAGAAAGGTACTTTGGCTTCACCAGCAATGGCTTTAGCCAGTAAGGTTTTACCTGTACCTGGTGAACCCACCATCAGCACACCACGAGGAATCTTGCCGCCCAGACGCTGGAACTTGCCCGGGTCTTTCAGGAATTCCACAATTTCCTGAACATCTTCCTTGGCTTCTTCCACGCCTGCCACATCAGCAAAGGTGGTTTTAATCTGGTCTTCGCTTAGTAAGCGAGCCTTGCTCTTACCAAAGCTCATTGGGCCGCCACGACCACTGGCACCGCCTTGCATCTGACGCATGAAAAAGCTGAATACCAGAATAATCAGAAGAATGGGGAAACTCGCGATAAAGAGTTGCATGAGCAAACCACGTTGCTCAGGTGCCTTTCCAGTAATCTCTACATTGTTATCACGAAGGTCAGGCATTAAATCAAGATCAGTCACACCAGGAGGAATAATGACTTTAAAATCGCTGCCATTCATCATTTTGCCCTGAATGCTATGGCCATCGATTTCTACAGAATTAACACGCCCATTCTCAACTTCTGATATGAATTCTGAGTAACCGAGTGGAACCTCACTGGTACGCACATTGAAGTTACTGAATACCGAAACCAGAACAACCGCAATCACGGCCCATAAAATCAGATTCTTAATGGTATCGTTCAAAATCATTTCCTCATTTCAATTAAAACACTTTCAGGATATCCCTTAATACTACCTATGGCGAATGACCGTGACTAGCGTCAGCCTGTGTATTAGCCACTTTGTCGGGTTCTCAAGCGTGAAAGCCTTTAGCCAGACCGAAAGCCTTTCGCAAGGTAATACACTTCTTTTGACCTCGCTCTTGATGATTTCGGTTTTCTCACCAAGAGCTTCGTAAAGCTGTTTTTCAGTGCTGTCTCAAACTCCTGCTGCCCCTTCCCTTGAAACACCTTAATCAGGAAATCACCCTGATCCTTCAAATGCTCCTGAGCAAAGGCAAGCGCTAGCTCACAAAGTGCCATCGCCTGATACTGATCCACCACGGAATTACCTGTGATGTTGGGGGCCATATCGCAGATTACAAGGTCTAGTTTCTGACCCTCAAGACGCTGACAAAGTGCCTCATAAACTTCGTCAGAATTGAAATCACCCTGTATGAATTCAACACCTGGCAGATAGTCCATTGGCAATATATCAGAAGCAATTAGCTTGCCAGATTCCCCAATCCATTGGGCCGCCAACTGAGACCAGCCGCCTGGGGCAGCTCCAAGATCAACCACATGCATGCCCTTCTGGATTAACTTGTCTTTTTCCTGAATCTCAATCAGCTTGAAACAGGCACGTGAGCGATAGCCCTTTTTTTGAGCTTCTCTCACATAAGGGTCATCAAAATGCTCCTTTAACCAAGCCTTGCTACTTTTTGATTGTTTTGATTTCACATGTATTACCAGAAAAGACCGAGCGTATTAGGCTAGCACTAGACCATAGGCTTCGCTAGAATTGCCGCCCTCTAGGAAGCCAAGTAAAAAGCCAAGCAGACCAGAATAAACCATGACCAATTCCCTCACACTCAACCAGAGCCAGAAAAAGCGCTTCAAAGCTATTGGCCATCGTTTGAATCCTATCGTTACCATTGGTGATAAAGGATTAAGTGAGAATGTTGATAAAGAAATTAACCGTGCGCTTGAAGACCACGAATTAATCAAGGTAAAACTTCCTTCAGGTGACAGGGAGCGAAAGCAGGAATTAATCGAGGACATTTGTAAACAGTGTGAGTGCGCTTTGGTGCAGAAGGTTGGGAACGTGGCACTGATTTATCGCGCAGCTAGAAAACCGAATCCTAAACTTTCAAATTTATTGAAACAGAAAGATTTCTAAATCTGTTCAGACTTCGTGTCTGACATCATCAATTTCATACTCAACAGCACCGCTGGGTGTTTGCACCAGAACCACATCGCCCACGCTCTTTCCAATCAGGGCTTTTGCAATAGGTGAGCCAGCAAAAATAAGGTTCTGTTTAATATCAGCCTCATCTTCACCCACAATCTTGTAGGTCTTCTGCTCATCGGTTTCAATATTGAGGATGTCTACCGTTACACCAAAAATCACCTTACCTTTATTCTCAATTTTAGAAACATCAATCACCTGGCAATTACTTAACTTGCCTTCAATTTCCTGAATACGACCCTCGGTAAAACTCTGTTGTTCTCTAGCAGCGTGATACTCTGCATTTTCTTTCAAATCGCCATGGGCACGAGCTTCGGCAATGGCTTCAATAATTCGCGGACGCTCAATCGTTTTAAGACGATGTAACTCATCTTTCAGTTGCTGCTCGCCTTTGGCTGTCATTGGGACTTTATTCATGATGATGTTTATCCGCTTTATGTTCCGCTTTCAGGCAAGCGTAACACAAGTAAACTAGTTTTTGATTTCCTGTAATTTACGCACAGTGAGTTGACGTTTGAGTTTTTCCTTGAGCGCCATGCACACCGCCTCGCCACCTGCAATGGTTGTTGTGTAACTCACTTTATGTTGTAAGGCATTTCGACGAATCGTAAATGAATCCTTGATAGCTTGCGAACCATCGGTTGTGTTAATAATTAAATCAATCTCGTCATTTTTCAACATATCGACAACGTGAGGCCTCCCTTCCATCACTTTATTAACACGAAGCACTTCAAAACCCGCTTTTTCAAGGTACTTTGCAGTACCTCCAGTGGCAGAAATCTTGAACCCTAATTCATTTAGTGATTTAGCAATGTTAGGCAATTCTTTTTTATCGCCATCCCTTACACTGATGAAAACCATGCCCTTTTCAGGGAAATCTTCACCTGCTGCCATCGCTGCCTTATAGAAAGCTTCCGGGAACGTTTCCCCAACGCCCATCACTTCACCCGTTGATTTCATTTCAGGACCAAGAATGGGATCAACGCCAGGAAATTTATTAAAAGGAAAAACCGATTCCTTCACGTTGAAAAGTTTTGGAATAATTTCCTTTTCAAAACCCTGCTCTGACAAGGTTTTTCCTGCCATACAAAGCGCTGCGATTTTTGCTAATGAATGGCCAATGCACTTGGACACGAAGGGAACGGTTCTTGCTGCACGAGGATTCACCTCCAACACAAAAATATCGTCATCCTTAATGGCAAACTGAACATTCATCAAACCCACCACGCCAAGCTCGAGCGCCATTCGACGCGCCTGATCACGCATGCGATCCTGCACATCCTTGCTTAACTTGTAAGGTGGTAAAGAGCAGGCAGAATCACCTGAATGCACCCCAGCCTGTTCGATATGCTGCATAATTCCGCCAATCACTACCTGCTCACCATCACAAATAGCATCCACATCCACTTCAATGGCGTCATCAAGAAAACGATCAAGTAATACCGGAGACTCATTCGACACTTTTACCGCAGTATCGAAATAAACTCTTAACTCGGTTTCATTCGCCACGATTTCCATGGCTCGACCACCAAGCACATAAGAAGGTCTTACTACCAGCGGATAACCAATCTCTTCCGCTTTTTTTACACCGTCTTCAATACTTCTTGCGGTTCTATTTGGCGGCTGCTTGAGTGACAATTTTTCAACCAGTTGCTGGAAACGCTCTCTATCTTCTGCACAGTCAATAGCATCAGGACTGGTTCCGATAATCGGAACACCATGTGCTTCAAGTGCACGTGCAAGTTTTAGTGGTGTTTGTCCACCATACTGAACAATCACGCCTTTAGGTTTTTCAATTTCTACAATCGCGAGCACATCTTCGAGAGTAATCGGTTCAAAATACAAACGATCGGAGGTATCAAAATCCGTTGAAACGGTTTCCGGGTTACAGTTAACCATAATGGTTTCATATCCTGCTTCCCTTAATGCAAGCGCTGCGTGAACACAGCAGTAATCAAACTCGATACCCTGACCAATTCTGTTTGGTCCACCACCAAGCACCATGAATTTTTCCCGATCACTCACAGCTGCTTCACATTCTTCATCGTAAGATGAATACATGTAAGCCGTTGAGGTAGAAAATTCTGCTGCGCAGGTATCAACGCGTTTATAAATCGGTTTGATATCCAGTTCTTTGCGTTTGTTACGGATATCACTTTCTGTTTGATTCAGAAGAAACGCTAAACGTTGATCAGAGAAACCTTGCTGTTTCCAACGGTATAAAGTGTTTTTATTTAATTCTGAAAAAGATGAAGCCTGTATTAAAGATTCTGTGTTAATCAGGTCTTCAATCTCTGCAAGAAACCAGGGATCAATACCTGAAAACTGATAGATTTCATCAATAGGCATACCTGCTCTAAAAGCATCGGCAACATACCAGGATCTTTCTGCACCAGGGTTCTTCAATTCCTTTTTAATCAGCGTTAAATCTTCCTGAGTGAATTCACCTGAGAATTTACTTTCCAGACCCATGCTGCCGGTTTCCAGACCACGCAATGCTTTCTGGAAAGATTCCTGAAAACAGCGCCCGATTGCCATGACTTCGCCAACCGATTTCATCTGGGTAGTAAGTAGTGGATCGGCTTCTGCGAATTTTTCAAAATTAAAGCGCGGAATTTTTGTAACCACGTAATCGATGGATGGCTCAAAGGATGCAGGTGTTGCACCACCCGTGATTTCATTCTGTAGTTCATCCAGGGTGAAACCAATCGCCAGCTTCGCTGCCACCTTTGCAATGGGAAAACCTGTGGCTTTAGAAGCCAGCGCAGAGGAACGAGAAACACGCGGATTCATTTCAATAATCACCATGCGCCCTGTTTTTGGATCCATACCAAACTGCACATTAGAACCACCGGTTTCTACGCCAATCTCTCGCAACACTGCAAGAGAGGCATTACGCATGATTTGATATTCCTTATCCGTCAGTGTTTGCGCCGGCGCAACAGTAATAGAGTCACCTGTATGCACACCCATGGCATCAAAGTTTTCAATGGAACAGATAATGATGCAGTTGTCTTTCTTGTCACGCACCACTTCCATTTCAAATTCTTTCCAACCAATGAGCGACTCATCAATTAACAACTCATTAGTGGGGGACAAATCCAGACCACGCTTACAAATGGTGATGTATTCTTCGCGGTTATAGGCGATACCACCCCCGCTACCGCCCATAGTGAATGATGGTCTGATAATAGCTGGGTAACCCACGGTGTCGAGCACCTGCAAAGCTTCTTCAAGACTATGAGCAATGGCAGAGCGAGGCGTTTCAAGACCGATTTTCTTCATTGCCTTATCAAAAAGCTGACGATCTTCCGCCTTATCAATGGCTTCCTTATTAGCGCCAATCATTTCCACATTGTGCTTATCAAGCACGCCATGTTTTGCCAGATCCAAGGCACAGTTCAATGCAGTCTGACCACCCATGGTCGGCAAAATCGCATCCGGTTTTTCACGTTCAATGATTTTTTCAACCACTTGCCAGTTAATGGGCTCAACGTAAGTTGCATCGGCCATGGATGGGTCAGTCATGATGGTGGCCGGATTGGAATTCACCAGAATTACCCGAATGCCTTCTTCCTTTAGCGCTTTACAGGCTTGAGCACCCGAGTAATCAAATTCACAAGCTTGGCCAATTACGATTGGCCCTGCTCCCAGAATTAACACGCTATTTATATCTTGTCTTTTAGACATCTATCTCTCTCAAAAAAACGCTTTCTTATTCATATCCTTTCTTATTCATCTAGGACGAATGTGCTGTCATTAATTCAATAAAATGATCGAACAAAGGACTTGCATCGTGTGGCCCAGGGCTCGCTTCAGGGTGACCCTGAAAACTGAAGGCGGGCACATCTGTTCTTTCAATTCCCTGTAGCGAACCATCAAAGAGCGAACGATGACTTGCTTCAAGACAGGAAGGCAAACTCTTTTCATCAACTGCAAAGCCATGGTTCTGACTTGTGATGAGTACGGTGCTATCTCGCAGATTCTGCACGGGATGGTTAGCGCCATGATGACCGAATTTCATTTTTTCAGTTTTGGCGCCGCTTGCTAGCGCAAGAATCTGATGCCCAAGGCAGATTCCAAAAACAGGAATTCCCTGCTCAAGAAAGCTTTTTGCCGCATTGATTGCGTAATCACAGGGTTCTGGATCACCCGGACCATTAGAAAGGAATACGCCCTGTGGTTTTAATGCCAGCACTTCTTCTGCAGATGTCTGGGCAGGCACTACCGTTAAATCACAGCCTCTATCCACCAGCATACGAAGAATATTGCGTTTAACGCCGAAGTCGTAAGCCACCACCTTGAATCGTTTTTCTGGAGCAAGCCTGAATCCGGCACCCCATTCCCAACTACCATCATTCCAACGATAACTTTGTTTTACGGTCACTTCCTTAGCCAAATCCAGACCCTTAAGAGACTCAGCGGTTTTAGCTAGCGACAGCGCCTTTTCAACATCAACTTGAGAGTTGGCATCTTCAGCAGTAAGAATACAGCCACGTTGAGCGCCCTTATCCCTCAACACTCGAGTTAGTCGACGGGTATCAATGCCTGCAATGGCAACAACATTATGGCGTTTAAGATAGTCAGGAAGGCTCTCTTGTTGACGCCATGAAGAAGAAAGCTTTGGTAAGTCACGAATCACCAGCCCGGCTGACCAGACAGCACTCGATTCTTCATCTTCTGAATTACAACCAGTATTACCAATATGAGGGTAAGTAAGCGTGACAATCTGCTTGGCGTAAGAAGGGTCGGTCAGAATTTCCTGATAGCCGGTAATTGCGGTATTAAAAACAACTTCGCCCAGAGCCTGGCCGCAAGCACCAATGGCTTGCCCGCTGAACACATTCCCGTCTTCAAGCGCAAGCACGGCTGGAATATTCAATTTATCCTCCGGAGTGCTCTTTCGAGCAAGTCTAGCTTCAGTTTTACCCAAGTGTGGGGCGAACCCATAACTACTAAGGAGTGCCTACAGCAGGAATCAGGTTCAGGGAGTAAAAAGCGTGAAAGGAATTAGCTTTTTGGTTGGAAGGGTATTCTAAAGCAGAGCAGGTTAACTGTCATTAGCGAAATAAAATTGAAGGAACTATTTTTCTAAAATTGTTGAATTTTCCATCCAGAAAACGATTTCTCACCCCGTTTCAGCAAGCGGAATGCTAAGGGTAAAAATACTACCCCTATCCTTCTGACTTCGAACCACGATTTCACCTCCCATGGCGTCCATCAACTTCTTACTAATGGCAAGCCCCATACCACGACCTGTGATTGCGGTTTTCTCAGCACCGATACGCTCGTAGTTATCAAACAGGTTCTGCAAATGCTCTTCCATGATGCCGACACCCGTATCACTCACACTGATTTGTACAAATGAAGCTTTTTTCTCGCATTCCACCTTAATCAAACCCGTTTCGTTGTTGTACTTAATGGCATTGCTGAGAATATTCAACAGCACCTGCTTTAAACGCAAGCTATCTGCAATAGCGTGCAAAGGAGTCGAGACACCCTCTACACTCAGTTGAAGCCCGCAACGCTCCGCCTCTGGTCTAACAAGTTCAATACAATCCCTGATGATGGAAACAACATCGATGGTTTCCAGATTCAACCTCAAGTTGCCCGACTCAATAATGGATAAATCCAGCAGGTCATCAATCAACTTCAGAACGTGTTGTCCAGCTTGCTGTATGCTGATAATTTTTTCCCTATCCCCTGCAGTGGCAGAGCTCTCCTCTTTCAGGATGTCGGTAAAACCGATAATGGCCGTTAAAGGCGTTCTTATTTCATGACTCATGGATGAAATGAATTCCGTCTTTGCACGGTTTGCATTCTCTGCAACTTGCCTTGATTCCAGCAAAGATTGATTCATCTGTTGCAGGTTCTCTTCTGCTTTCTTCCTGAAACGTATCTCTGTTGAAAGTTTTCGATTGTAGAAAGACAACAATATTAAAATGACGAGAAAAATCGCCAGCACTTGAAAGAAAAACACAAAATCAATGCCAGTATCAGACGGCACGGTAATCCAGCGGTCATAAATTTCTTTTTTCTCGGCATCGCTAACATCATCTAGTGCTTCACTAATCAATACCGACAATTCTGGCCAGTCGCTACGTATAGCAATGCGTTGCCCGGGATAATCCTCATCGTAGTAACCAGCGAGCTTGAGATTTTCAAATCCGTGCACTCTCATTAAGTGGGTAACCACGCCCAGCACAGACACAAAAGCATCTGCCTTTCCTGTTGCAACCAGTTGTAAAGCATCCAGAGATGTATCGACCCAGATAGCTTCACTGTCTGGATTATCCTTAAGCACACGCTGTGAAGATGAGTAATTTTTCACCACAGCTATTCTTACACCTTCTAGGGAGCTGGGGTTCTTGATATTTATCCCATCCATATTCACAACCGTGACTAAAGGCGCTGGGATATAAACTGGGGAGAAATTGAAAAATACTTTTCTTTCTTCGGTTGGCACAACCGGTGTTACTAAATCAATTTTATTCTGCTTGCCTAACTCAATGAGTTCTGTCCATGTGAGGTTTTCCCGAACCACAAACTTGATGCCTATTTTTTCGCTTAGCAGTTTAAGGAAGTCAGGCGCTATACCAATATATTCACCTTCATCATTCTGAAAACTATAAGGTGCGTAATCCGAATCGAGCCCCACTTCAACAACGGGATGTTCGTTTATCCATTTAATCTGCTCTTCAGTAAAGACAATCTGTTTTTCGTAACGCGTGAATTCAAGCCATTTTTATTCAATTGGTTTTTTTCAAGCCGTGATAGATCTTTCATTGCTTTTGTTAGCATAACAGCAAGAATTTCGCGATCTCTCGGCACTGCCATATGTAAAGGCGGATTGGAAAATCGTTCATTTTCCAGGTTACCAATTACTTTTAAGTTCGGAATGAAATTATTTTCCAGAGTAAATGAAACCAAACCAATGCTATCGATATAAGCATCAACTTTTCCAAGGGAAACAGCCTTCATACATTCCACAACCGTATCAAACTCAACAACCTTCACTTGTGGAAAATCATTTTTAAGTACCGAAGTAATCAGGAAGCCGTTTACACCAGCAACCCGCTTGCCAGAGAGATCACTCACGCCCTTGATATCGCTATTAACCGTATTAACAACAATCACCGAAGGATTGGCATAATAGTCTGGGGTAAAAGCAAGATGCATTTCACGCTCTTCACTTTTATAAATCGCGGGCATGACATCGATTCGGCCTTCATAAGCTTGTTGTATTAGATCTTTCCAGGGGAGACCATTCACAAACTCAACTTCAAGCCCTAATTTAGATGCAAGAACCTGGGTTAAATCAATGGAATAACCTAAGGGTTTGCCATTGACGGAATAATCAAAGGGGGGCAGTCAAGTTCATTCGCAACCTTAATCACCGGATGCTGCTTAACCCAGAGTTGCTCTTCCTCTGTCAATAAAAGGGATGTTTCTTCAGCATGCAAATTAATACCAGCTGTAAGCAGCATCGACAAAATTAGTGCTACCTTGCGCAGCCACCTCATTTTTTCCCTCACTTGTCTCGTTATTGTTGTTTTTCTATTCAGAGTACAAGTATCAAAATGCCTGATTGATACGGACGAGCTTACATCAATCCTTGGACCACCTTGGCCCAAGCCTTAACCATCCTCAATGAAGAATGTAACGATTAGATGGGAATTGCAAAACCTTTATGGCTTCTAGACAGGGCTAGGCTTTAGAAAAACCCAACACATCCTGCATATCAAAAAGTCCTTTATCTTTCTCGGCAATCCATTTAGAAGCGCGAACAGCGCCGCGCGCGAAGGTCATGCGACTGCTTGCTTTATGGGTGATTTCTAGAATTTCTCCATCTGCAGCAAACATAACCGTATGATCACCGACAATATCGCCCGCTCGAATGGTTTCAAAGCCAATGGTTTTTCTTTCTCTTGGACCTTCCTGACCCTGTCTGCCATACACAGCACATTCATTTAAATCCCTGCCCAGTGTTTTTGCGATGACTTCACCCATTCTTAAGGCTGTTCCAGAAGGCGCATCTACTTTATGACGGTGATGCGCTTCAATGATTTCAATATCTACATCATCACCTAACACGCTTGCAGCCATTTCAAGCAGCTTGAGACTTAAGTTCACACCAACACTCATATTCGGTGCAAACATGATGGCTGTTTTTGCAGCAGATTCAGCCAGTTCTTTTTTCTGGGAATCATTCAGACCTGTGGTGCCTACCACCAACTTCTTGCCATGCTGTGCACAGATTCTTGCATTTGCGAGTGTTGCTTCTGGCGCAGTGAAATCAATTAGTACATCAAAATCATTAATGACTTTTTCCAATTGATCAGAAATCAGAACATTGAAAGTTCCCAAGCCTGCAAGCTCACCCGCATCCTTGCCAATAAATGGATTGTTTTCACGTTCTATAGCAGCACTAACTTTCACGCCCTCAGTCTGATTGATAGCTTCCAGTAAAGTACGACCCATACGTCCAGCGGCTCCTGTGACGGCAATTCTAGTCATGATGAATTAATTCCTGCTCTGGTATTTCTTAAGGGAAAGAACGGAGTCTAAAACAATTACTGCTATGACTCACTTATTCAAAAAAACTTTTTACGGATTCGAACCAGGAGCTCTTCTTAGGCGAATGTTTATTTCCACCCTTTTCAATCGATGCCTGGAACTGCTGAAGTAAATCCTTCTGTTCCTTGGTCAGGCTTACTGGCGTTTCCACATTCACTTTACAAAGTAAATCGCCGCGCGAACCTCCACGAACAGGATCTACGCCCTTTCCTCGAATGCGGAAGGTTTTTCCTGTTTGCGTTTCGGCGGGAATCTTTAATTTCACCCGACCTTCCAACGTGGGTACTTCTACTTCGCCTCCCAAGGCAAGCTCAGCAAAACTGATAGGTACTTCGCAATACAGATGTTTACCTTCTCTACTGAATACCTTGTGTTCACGTACCGCAATCTGTACATAAAGATCGCCAGAAGGGTCACCATTTGCACCCGCTTCACCTTCACCAGCAAGTCGAATACGGTCACCCGTATCAACACCGGCAGGAATCTTCACAGAAAGCTTCTTGTTTTTCTGAACACGACCATGTCCTGAACAATCAAGACAGGGATCAGAAATAATTTGCCCTGTTCCACGACAACGCGAACAGGTCTGCTGAACAGAGAAGAATCCCTGCTGCATGCGAATCTGACCAGCACCACCACAAGTGGTACAGGTGACTGGCGAACTACCTTTCTTGGCACCCGTTCCATCACAGGTCTCACATTTGGAAAGCATGGGCACGCTGATCTGTACCTCTGTGCCTCGAACAGCTTCTTCTAGATCCAGTTCTAGCGTGTAACGTAAATCGGAGCCACGGCTTGCTCTTCTTCCCTGACTTCTGCCACCGCCAAAAATATCACCAAAGACATCACCAAAAATGTCACTAAAGTCGGCTCCACCACCGCCAAAACCTCCAGGGCCTGCCTGGGGGTCTACGCCTGCATGACCAAAGCGGTCATAGGCAGACTTTTTCTCGGGATCGGAAAGAATGTCGTAGGCAGCCTGTATTTCCTTGAATTTGGATTCTGCCTCTGCATCATCAGGATTTCTATCTGGATGATATTTCATCGCCATACGGCGATAGGCCTTTTTGATTTCTGCAGCGTCCGCTCCTTTGGCAACGCCCAGTACTTCATAAAAATCACGTTTCGACATCTGTTAGTTAATACTCACTTTAGTTAAATCCTAATAATTTAGGGCTATCTAGAAATGAATAACGCGGGCTTAACCCGCGCTATTCAACAACCTATTTGCCGCACCTTATTTGTCGTCGTTAATCTCTTCAAACTCGGCATCAACAGCATCATCTGCACTGGCGTCATCTGAACCCGATGCGCTAGCCGTTTCCACATCCGGGTTACCGGCACCACCGGCAGCCGCCTGCTCAGCATAGAGCTTCTGGGCAAGTTCACCACTGGCTTCGGTCAAGGCGGTTGTCTTCGCCTCTATGTCATCCTTGTCATTACCTTTCAAGGCTTCTTCGAGATCAGCACAGGCTTTTTCGATGGCAGTCTTCTCATCTTCAGTTGCCTTGTCGCCTGCCTCTTCAAGAGTCTTGCGTGTTGCGTGCAACATGGTTTCACCATGATTCCTGACAGCCACTAGCTCGGCAAACTTTCTATCTTCGTCAGCATTAGCTTCAGCGTCCTTAATCATATTTTCGATTTCATCATCAGAAAGTCCAGATGAAGCCTTGATAACGATGGACTGTTGTTTGCCTGTCGCCTTGTCTTGAGCAGACACGTTCAGTATACCGTTCGCGTCGATATCGAAGCTCACTTCGATCTGAGGAACGCCTCTTGGTGCTGGAGGAATATCAGCCAGATCAAAACGACCCAGGGATTTATTTCCAGCAGCCTGCTTTCTTTCACCTTGCAGCACATGAACCGTTACTGCAGTCTGATTATCGTCAGCAGTTGAGAACACCTGTGACGCCTTGGTAGGAATCGTGGTGTTTTTCTCAATCAGAGGCGTCATTACGCCGCCCATGGTTTCAATACCCAGGGTTAATGGAGTTACGTCTAGCAAAAGCACGTCTTTAACATCACCTGAAAGCACCGCCGCCTGAATTGCTGCACCTATGGCAACTGCTTCGTCAGGGTTAACGTCTTTACGTGGCTCTTTGCCAAAGAAGTCCTGAACCTTTTTCTGCACCAGTGGCATACGTGTCTGACCACCTACCAGAATGACATCATTGATTTTTGAGGCATCCAGACCGGCATCCTTCAGGGCAATCTTGCAAGGTTCAATACTACGATTCACCAAGTCTTCTACCAGAGATTCCAGCTTCGCTCTTGTCATTTTAACAACAAGGTGCTTTGGACCTGATGCATCAGCAGTGATATAAGGAAGATTCACTTCAGTTTGTTGTGAAGAAGAAAGTTCAATCTTGGCTTTTTCAGCTGCTTCTTTTAAACGCTGAAGCGCCAGAGGATCATTGTGTAAATCAATGCCTGAGCTTTTCTTGAATTCACTTGCCAGGTATTCAATCACGGCAAGGTCAAAGTCTTCACCGCCAAGGAAGGTATCACCATTAGTAGAAAGCACTTCAAACTGGTGCTCACCATCGACTTCAGCAATTTCAATGATAGAAATATCGAAAGTACCACCACCAAGGTCATAAACAGCAATGGTTGAATCACCCTTACCTTTATCCAGACCGTAGGCCAAAGCCGCAGCCGTAGGCTCGTTAATGATTCGTTTAACTTCCAGACCGGCAATCTTGCCCGCATCTTTTGTCGCCTGTCTTTGCGAATCATTGAAGTAAGCAGGCACAGTTACCACTGCTTCGGTAACTTTTTCACCTAAGTAGTCTTCTGCTGTCTTCTTCATTTTTGCCAGCACTTGCGCAGAAATCTGTGGAGGCGCCATTTTGTCGCCTTTAACTTCAACCCAGGCATCGCCGTTTTCAGCACCCACGATTTTGTAAGGAACCATCTTGATGTCTTTCTGAACAACATCATCCTTGAACTTGCGACCAATCAAACGCTTGATGGCAAACAAGGTGTTTTCAGGGTTTGTTACCGCCTGACGCTTCGCTGATTGACCAACCAGGGTTTCATCATCGGTATAAGCAATAATGGAAGGGGTTGTGCGATCACCTTCACTATTCTCAATTACTTTTGCTTTATCTCCCTCTAACACAGCCACACATGAGTTGGTGGTACCGAGGTCGATTCCGATTATCTTAGCCATTACTTTTCTCCGGGAACTGATGCTTTAAAAGCGTTAAAAAAATTCAAGATACTTGTTACGGTTTCTTGCTTGTCTGAAACCTATAGTTGAGGCTAGGTATGTATTTTCAAGGGCCTCAAGGATTTTTTTCAGGGATTTCAGGCTTTAACGACCACCACCATGGCAGGTCGAACAAGCCTGTCGTGTAGGGTAAAACCCTTCTGAACCACTGCCATGACAGAGTTTGGCTCAGCATCTGGATTTGGCACCATCGATAAGGCTTCATGAAACTTGGGGTCAAACGGCTCCCCTAGAGGATTAATCTCTTTAATCTGGAAACGGGCAAGGGTATCCAGGAACATTTTCAGCGTTAATTCAGAGCCATCCCTGATGGTTTTCACCGAAGGGTCAAGTTCACCTTGTTGCTCATCGATTGCCTGAATGCCGCGCTCAAGGCTATCCACCACGGCTAGCAAATCTTTCACCAGTTTTTCCTGACCATACTTGTGAGCGCTTTCCACATCACGCTCAGCACGTCTGCGAATATTCTGGATTTCTGCCTGCGCTCTTAAAGCCTCATCCTTTAACTTCAGCTCAGCCGCAGCTAAGGCTTCTTTCAGACCTTCAATGGTTTCTGGCTGCGACTGTTGAGACTGGTCTTCAGCTTCATTCGAAGCTGTCTGCTCACCGGAAGTCACGCCTTCATCAAGGTCAGCTTCGGTAGCAATCTGATTTTCCTCATTAGGATTCTGGGACATGAAAGGCTCCTTAAAACCACACAAAAACTCTGTGCAGCGACTATAAGGGTTAATGAGTCTGATTCAAGACTGAGTCGAGAATTTTTGCAGTGATATTAACGGTGGGAATGACACGTTGATAGGGAATGCGTCTTGGGCCCACCACTGCCAGCACCCCCACAA
The DNA here is from genome assembly GCA_040235395.1 of Pseudomonadales bacterium. Lineage (GTDB taxonomy): Bacteria > Pseudomonadota > Gammaproteobacteria > Pseudomonadales > JBECKS01 > JBECKS01. Next base: position 21,793 of record JBECKS010000199.1, read on the forward strand.
TTTCTTCACCAAGGGTGTATGGCGCACTGATCAAACTTAAATCCTGAAACAATTGATTACCACTCTCCTTACCAATAAAAATCTGCATCTGGTTGCTCTGGCTGCAACGGTCGAGTAAATCGATGATGTCTTTCTTCTGGCTGAACGCTTCAAATAACTCTTTTAATCGAGATAAATCTGTTTGGTCCTGCACACCTAGCAAATGACTTTCGCCTTTAATCACCAGATTGTCTTCGCTTTTCGAGCGCTCAAGTGCCTGGGAACTCACCTGGATAGCGGTTTCCATTACCTTGGTCATGTGCTGCTTTTCGGTTTCCATCATGGAAAGCAGTTTGCTTCGAATCTCACTGATTCGCTTGCCTGCAAAATTCTGCTTGAGGTAATTACTTGCCTCATTTAATTCAATAGCGCTGTAATCCCTGTCTGTATCTATGATGTGGTTCTGCACTTCCTTCTCATTAATCACCAGCACCACCAGCACCTGCCGACTATTCAAGGGCAGAAAATCAATTTGCTTAAGGGTATCTTTATGGGAACCGGGAAGCATCACGATACTGGTCAGTTGAGTCATGTCAGACACAATCCTGGAAGCAGACTCAGCGATGGACTTGGCATCAGATGCAGAAGACAGAGCTTTCTTCACCTGCTCAACACCCCCCACATCCACCTCAGAAGCAGTTAAGAGGTGATCGACAAACAGTCGATACCCTTCATTGGTTGGCACTCTGCCTGCCGAGGTGTGAGGAGACTGCAGGTAGCCTCTCGCTTCCAGATCGGCCAGCACATTCCTGACCGTTGCAGGGCTTAAGGCCAAGCCTTCTCCCACTAGCGACTTAGAGCCCACGGGTTGGCCATTCTCGATATGCTTTTCAACAAGCAGCTTGAGAATATGCGACGAGCGCTCAGGCAAGGCATTAACTGGGTTTCTTTTCTTTGGCATAGCAAAATTCTAGCTCAAAAAATAAAGACTGGCAGCTGATTAAAAATACTGTTAATTTAGACAGTGTTCTTATAAACAGTATCTTATTACCAATACAACCCGGTTCACCAAAGGAAGCCAGTCTTATGTTAAGCGAGCTCAAGATCAGTAATTTTGCCATTGCAGAAAGCCTTGATGTTGAATTTCATAGCCAGTTCAACACCATTACGGGGGAAACAGGTGCGGGAAAATCCATCATGATTGATGCGCTTTCCATGGCTTTAGGTGAGCGCGCTGATACAAGCACCATTGGCCAAGCTGGCGATAAAGCCCAGATTATTGCTACCTTCAATATCAAACAGAACAAAGCTGCCCAACAATGGCTGGAAGAAAAAAGCCTCGATGCCGATGGTGAGTGTATCTTGCGAAGAGTTCTAGACCGGGACGGGAAATCAAGAGCCTTTATTAATGGTGTGCCCTCACCACTTCAGGATGTCAAAGCGCTTTCAGAACGCCTTATCAATATTCACAGCCAACACCAACATCAGCAATTGCTTCACAAGGAAAATCATCGGGAACTGCTTGATGCCTATAGTGAAAACCAGCTACTCGTGAAAGCAGTGCAAAACCAGTTCAGGCAATGGCAAACATGCCAACAGAAACTCGATACCCTAAAACAGAATCAAAGCAATCGTCTGGCGAGAATCGAATTCCTGAACTTCCAGCTTGAAGAACTGGATAAACTGGATTTGCAGGAAAACGAATATCAGTCATTGAGTGACGAACATAAAAAACTGGCCAATATGGATCAGGATATACAGCTTGCCAACGAGTGTCTTTCGCTCATAAATGGCGATGGAGAAAACCCTGCATTAAACGGTCTTTATAAAGTTCAGCAGATTTTCCAGAATCTTTCACAAAAACATCTCAACCTACGCCCTACTTTTGAGAGCATTGGCAGCGCAATCATTAATATTGAAGAAGCCTATCGAGATCTGGAAAATTATTTACGGGAATTGGAAGGCGATCCCGAAATGCTTAGTCGAATCGATGAACGCTTATCACAAGCGCATCATCTGGCAAGGAAACATCACATCAAGGCTGAACAGCTTTTTGAATATCATCAAACACTCAAGCAGGAATTGCATGAACTGGAAAACGCCGATGAAACACTAAGCACGCTTGAACAGGAAACTGAAACTTTAAAAATACAGTTTCAGCAAACTGCACAACAACTTTCTGAGCAACGAAAGAAATCTGCAACAAAACTCGATAAAGCTGTCTCGAAACAATTCAAGGCACTCGGCATGGATAACGCAAAAATTGAAACACGTGTTAATCCCTTAGTGCTTGAAAAAGCAAACCAGTTTGGTACTGATGAGATTGAAATCCTTATCGCAACCAACCCAGGGCAAAAACCACAATCACTTTCAAAAATCGCATCAGGCGGCGAACTCTCACGCGTGAGTCTCGCTATACAGGTGAATTTTGCCCAGAAATCCAGTTTGCCTTGCATGATTTTTGACGAAGTGGATGTAGGTATCGGTGGTGCAACAGCAGAAGTGGTTGGAAAATTATTGAGAGAGTTATCTACAAACAGCCAGGTGATTTGTGTCACACATTTGGCACAGGTGGCAGCGCAAGGTCATCATCATTATAAAATTGAAAAACGGAATGAAAATAAACATAACGTCACGAAAGTGAGTGAACTCAAGGAAAAAGACAGGGTAAGTGAGATTGCAAGGATGATTGGAGGTGTAGAGCTCACGGCAAAAACACAATCTCATGCGCAGGAAATGTTGAAAATGGCGCGATAAGCTAAGCAGAGAACCTCGAAATAACGTCAGCGAGGCAGATTTTATCTATTTATTACACTCTTTACACAAACCATACATTGAATGACTGTGATGAAGAATCCTGAATTGATATTTTCTGGCAATTTTTTCCTGAAGCGCTTCGATATCTGCATCAAAGAATTCTTCCACCTTGCCACACTTCTGACAAATCATATGATCATGATGATCTTCACTGGAAAGCTCAAAAACTGAACGACCATCTTCAAAATTGTGTTTGATGAGCATTCCCGCTTCTTCAAACTGGGTCAGCACTCGATAAACCGTAGCAATGCCAATCTCTTCCTTTTGCTCTATGAGCAACTTATAAATATCTTCTGCACTCAAATGATTTGACTCAGCACTTTCAATAATGCCGAGAATCTTCACACGAGGTGAAGTTACCTTAAGACCTGCTTTCTTTAGCTCTTGATTTTCCAATGCCTTAGCCCATAATCCCGAAGGTTCCAGAAGGAAGAAATTAAGGAACCAAGCCTTATTTCTTGTGTCTGCTAAGTTAGCGAATTGTGTATACAATTACAATTCACCATTTCAGCATAACCCGTGTTTCCATGTATTCAGTTAAATACCTTCCAAGATACATATTGCTTTCCCTGCTTATCATTGGATTAACCAATTGCAGTAATTTACGTTTTCCTGGCGTTTATAAAATTGACGTTGCGCAAGGAAATATCGTTACACAAGATTTGCTCGATAAGCTTCAAGTAGGTATGAATCCAAATCAGGTGAAATACGTGCTCGGTGCACCCCTGGTTGAAGACACTTTCAACACCAATCGCTGGGACTACTATTACAGCCTGAAACATGGATACACTGGAGAAACCGACTCAAGCCTGGTGAGTATTTTTTTCAAGGATGGTGGTTTTGAACGTTACCAACTCACTGGAGAAATCAAGGAAAGCAGTATTCGTAGTGAAGCCATTGAAGCACCACCCGAAAGAAAGAAATTTCTCTGGATTTTTTAAGGCTTAGGCCTGCCCTTTTTCCTGCTTTGCAGCTTCAGCACGTTTCTTCCTGACTTCCTTCGGATCAGCAATCAGCGGTCGATAGATTTCAACCCTATCCCCTTCCTTGAGAATCACCGTTTTAGGATTGTTTTCCGCTTTTCCAAAAATTCCCATGCTACTGTTATCCAGATCAATCTCAGGATACTTTTCGCAAATGCCTGACAACGTTACCGCATCATACATGGATGTCCCTTGTGGAACGCTCAGTGGAATGATGCTCTGCTTATCCGGTAGCGCGAAGGCAACCTCAACATGAATAGTGTCTGTAACATCAAGCGTGTCTGTCACAAGCGAACCTCGTATTTCTATCTCTTCAGTAATCAGGAAAACAACGCTTTTAATTGCTCATGGAAAATGGTCCAGATCAACACCACAAACACGGCAGCCGGCGCAATGAAC
>JBECKS010000205.1:0-8365 GCA_040235395.1 Pseudomonadales bacterium
TGGTCTGCAACAGATGCTGCTGGTAATACAGGCACGGATACACAAGTGCTCACTGTTGAAGTATCTTCCGGCGGTGGCGGCGGTGGTTCGCTGGGCTTCCTGAGCTTGTTGTCAATGACGATGCTCATTCTGGGTAGAAAGCGTTGGTGTTGGAATTAATGTGAATTCCTGAATAAAAAATAGCGGCTTAGCCGCTATTTTTTTGCATTTTTTATTCAGACTTTTTTGTTGAGAAAGTGAGAAACAATAGGTAAGCGGTCGTTTCCAAAAAATAAACTCTTGCTGCCTGCAGGATTATTAATGACAAAACTCGGTGCGCCGAATATGCCCAGATTGACTGCAGCTTCAGTGTCCTGCTTGAGTTGATTTTTATTTGATTCTTTATTTGCTGCTGCAAGTGTTTCTTCAACATCGAAGCCTGTTGCTTCCAGAAGTTTTTTAATCTCACTCAGGTCTGCCATATCCCGTCCTTCTACCCAGACAGCTGAAAAGCTGGCTTCGTGGAAGGTTGGAAAATTTTCATGATGTTTTAGCAAGCATGCAATGCGCATCAAGCTGAGAGTGTTAACCGGGAAGTGGGGATTGAAATGAAATTTGCAGCCATAAAAATCTGCCCAGTGGTTCAGGTCATGTAAACCATAAGCCACTTTATTTTTTACAGGTGATTGAATAGGCGGGGTGTTACCCGTTAATTTGAAAACACCACCAAGAAGAATAGGTTGATATCTCAATTCAGCACCTGCTTCTTCAGCAAGTTGTCGAATTTGTGTATTGGCAAGATAGCTATAAGGGCTACCGTAATCAAAATAGAAATCGAGAGTAAGCTTCATTTAATTGTTCACCCAGTGTTTGATTGAATTGGCGTAATATTCATTAAGTTTTATGCTTGTTGGATTAATCTGGTAATGATCATCGTGTTCAATAAGCATGCCGCGGTCTACCATGAGTTTTAAACTTTCCTGTAGGGTTTTGTTCCTCGGCTGCTCCCTTTTTTTCATGGCCGCACCATTTTCTATCATTTCCCTGATGAGTTCCTGAACCTTGATGATGATATCAAGTGAACGAATAGGTATGTCTTGTTCTCTCAGGAAAATCGTTGCTAATAAGGGAATAGGTAGCACTGGCATAACGTGGGCAATATCTTTCATCAGTTTTTTACCTAGATCTTCAACGGCTTTGAAGCGTTGTTTGCTGTCTAGTTCAATGAAACGAAAACCCTGATTAATCTGGTGCTGTCGAATCGAAATCGGGATACCGAAGTTAACGCTGGCATAACCAAATTTTCGCCAACGTAGACGAGAACCGATATACAGATTGTCTTTCATGAATTTTAGAAAACGAATAAGGTAGCGACGATTAGTGCTTTGTTGGGTTTCTTCTGACCATGCGAGCATGTTGTTGTCTTCAAGCACGCGATCATAGTTAATGGCGATGGGAATGAACACAATGTCCCTTTCTTTTTTTTCATCAAAACTTCGAAGGATGTAATCAAGATATCCCAGTTTTATTTTCTGAAAATTACCATCGCGGCTTAATCCGCCTTCGAGATAAACAGCTTGGCAAACACCTTCTTCAGTCGCCATGTGAACGTAACGCTCAAGCACCTTGCGATAAAGGTTGTTGTTGGAATTCCTTCTCACAAAAAAAGCACCGAGGGATTTTATAATCTGCTCCAGTGGAAAAACCCTGGCCCATTCTCCAACGGCATAAGACAGTGCAACTTTATCTGCTACTAAATAAGTGACCAGTAGATAGTCGATGTTACTGCGGTGATTCATCACAAAAACAACGGTGGCATCTGGATTGATTTCTGCGAGAAGTTTCGCATCCTTTGCTCCAATTTTTATTCGATACAGAAACCTGAGTATGAACTTGGCAACCCTGAGCCCCACACTGAAATACATCTGGGCATTAAAATAGGGAACTACCTCTGTGGCATAGGTGTGTACTTCATTTTCCAGTTTACTTCTTGATTGGCTGTTGCTTAGTAAATGTTTATCGATTTCGGCCAGCACTTGCTGATCGTGTTCCAGTCGGTCTACGAGAATGTGTCTAGGTGTTCTTTGGAAAGGGCGAATCTTGATTTGCAGTTCCCTGTTTTTCCTATCAGCTTTCTTAAGGCTTCTGTTTCGAACATACCATCGTACGGAAGGAAAGAACCATCCTAAAATCGCGGCGTGTAGAAAACCTGCCACGAGTAGAATCAGGAACCAAAGAGGTAGTGTAATTTGCGTGTCTAGCATGTTCTGTATATCCCTGGAATGCAGTTAGTTTTTCTTATTTTGATAAAACTGTTCCATTGTCGACTTGCGCGTCTATTCTGTCACAAGACATCATGTATTGCCTCAATCAATATTGATAGATTCTAGAATGTCCCATGAGGTGAGGGCGGAATTCATGAATCGTTTGTCGTTCAGCTAATACTCATGAATCCTGCCTTAGTATGCCTGTCCCACCTGTCTGTAAGTTAGAGGAAAGTTTGAAATGATTGGAGTGCTTGATAGAAATAAATCCATTTTCTGGAGAAATATCAAAACAGAACCCTATTACATCGGGCTTTATATCCATTTGTTTATTTCAGCGTTGTTGTTAACGACAGCCTTTATTGGTTATTTGGGAAGAGACCTTGCTGTAACAATTTGGGTCTTGCTAGTTACTTATGCTTTATACATGGGCGTGTATAAACGTTTAATGGGTTTTAAGTTCAAGATTGATAACAATATTCCTATTGCGCTTAACGAAAAGATCAAGGTTCACAATACCTTTACAAAGGAAGAGGAGCAAGAGCGTCGTTCTGATCCCTGGTATGACTACATTGTGTATGCTTTTCATGCGCTTCATTACATTAATTTCTTTGGCATTCTTTTTGTTCTTGGTCAAACCCAATCCATGATTCTGGCACTTATTTTTGCTTTGGCTTGGGGCTATGCCTATTCCGGTATTCTGATTGCGTTCAGTCATGAATTTCTGCATAGACGTTCCCTGTTTCACCAGATGCTTGGCGGTTCACTCTGGTCTTTCTTTTGTTACGGTACTTTTCTTTCAGAGCATTGCATGGTGCATCACGTTCATGTGGCAACGCCTTTAGATGCATCTTCAGCGCCAAAAGGGCAAACACTGTATGAGTTTCTTCCTAGGGCACTCGCACATAACGCGCCTAATGGTTTCAAGGCAGAAGCGAAACGGCTCAGGGAAAGAGGCAAACCTGTTATCAGTGTTTACAATCGTATTCTGTGGTTGAGCCTGCTTTCCGTTATTATTTTTGCGCTTTCATGGATTATCGCTGGCAAATATGGTGTGGTGTTTTTTCTAGTGCAGACAGTGCTGAGTATTCTCAAAATCGAAGTGGCTAACTACTTCATGCATTATGGTTTACAGAGAAAGTTGCTTCCCAATGGTCGCTATGAGCGTGTGTCGCCACTGCATTCATGGAACATTGAAGGCTATGACCATTTCACAGTTATCAATGTCAGCAGGCATTCTGACCATCATGCTTTTCCGAGAAGACCTTATCCCGTGTTGAGGAATTTTCCGGATGCACCTCAGTTGCCTTTGAACTTTTCGCAAGCCTTGCTCTTGCCTTATTTTCCAAAGGTCTGGTTTTCCATCATGGACCCGGTTGTGGATGAGCATATGGCTAAGCTTGAGAAGTGGCGTCAGGAAAACAAGGATGATTATCAGATGGTGATGGGGATTTCAGGTAGAGCAGAGATGCAACAAAGCGGTGGCTAGCATAAATAGCTAGCTGCCTCGCTAACGTTATTCAGATCTTTGTAGTCTACTTTAGTAGAAGATTTTCCTGTTTCAAGACTCTGTCTTTACTTCCAATACAACTTTACCAACAGCTTTTCTTTCAATAAAAGTATTGAGCGCTGCTGCATAATCCTGCAAAGAGAAAACCTGAGTCACAAGAGGTTTGAGTTTTCCCTCTTTATACATCTGGAACATTTCATCAAAATTCTTTTCATTTTCCTTAGGGAAGCGCGCATGCCATGCTCCCCAGAAGACACCAACGATGGATGCACTTTTTAAAAGTGCCAGATTAACTTTGTAAGAAGGAATCTCGCCGCTGGCAAAACCAATCACAAGTAATCTGCCATCCCAGGCAATGGAGCGACTTGCCTGATGGAAAAGATCACCACCCACAGGGTCATAAATCACATCAGCACCTTTACCTGCTGTAATGGCTTTTACCTTGTCTTTCAATTCGCCATCACCGTAATTCAACAAGTGGTCAGCGCCGGCATTTTTTGCATAAGTGAGTTTTTCATCGCTACTGGCTGCAGCAATAACGGTAGCGCCCATAGCCTTGCCCAGTTCTACTGCCGCCAAACCGACTCCTCCGCTGGCACCAAGTACCAGTAAGGTTTCTCCCGCTTTCAGTTGTGCACGTTGTTTCAGGGCGTAGTAAGAGGTGCCATAAATCATGTTGAAACCCGCTGCTGCACGCATATCCATTTCTTCTGGAAGCAGGCGAATGTTTTGTTCCGCTACCAGTGCTTGCTCAGCCATGCCGCCAATACCACACATGGCCATGACGCGATCACCGACCTTGGCTTTGGTCACACCAGCACCAATAGCTTTCACGAGCCCTGAGCATTCTGAGCCTGGGGTAAAAGGAAAAGGCGGCTGAAACTGGTATTTACCTTGAATCTGTAGCGTGTCTGGGAAGTTCAGCGCGGCACAATGGATGTCAATCAGCACCTGACCCGGACCAGGTGATGGGTCGGCAACATCTTCCAGAGAAAGATTTTCGGGGGGACCATAGGACTTACAGAGTACAGCTTTCATGGAGGCATTCCTTTTTGTTGTTTGAGGCTTCTCGTTATGAGCCTTTTTTATGAATCGTTGATGCTAGCATTCGCTTATATTGGGTTCAATGAACAGAATTGCTTTGAATTTAACAGGATATTTTTATTTTCATTAGTCCCAAGCGAAATGCTTTCTGTTAGAATTCCAGAGTTTTCCAAGTTTTCCTTCCTGATCAGGAGCATCAATGAAACCAGACGCCAAGTCTGCTTCAAACCAACAATTATCATCGGAGCTTGCTGAGGCAAAGGAGCAGCTGCTTCATTTTTTTAACCGTTTTGGTGATATTTATTTTTGGGATCTTGCAAGAAAGGCGAGAGCGATTTCCATCGCGGCGATGCTCACTAATTTTCTTATCTGTATTAATGCCGGGTTTATTTCATCTGTTCGACCTGAGGCGCTGAGTCTCAATTTTGAAATTGCTGAATGGACTTATTACTACAGTGGCGTCTGCTCGCTTTTTTATCTTGTGATGACGGTGATTTCACAAATAAGTTTGAGTCTTGAAAAAGGTCAGAAACTGGTGCTTGGTCTTGTGTTAACGAGCCTGGTTTTTACCTTATCCATTTTCAGTAGTCTGATTGGTTTTTTTGATAGCCTTACCTGGTTCATATTCTTTCTTTACACCATGCTGGGTTTTGTGTTGCTTGACTGGCGTCAGGTGGTGATTACCGATACCTGCATTGTATTCAGCATGATGTTGATAAGTTTCTTCCATGAGTACATGCCTTTTCGTGTGCAGGCCTATTTGTTTTCTCAGGAACATAATCTTGCTACCTTAACGCTGCTGGATTTGTTCACGGCATGGAGTATTACTGCAACCGCTGCTTTTTCAGGTATGTGGATTATGAGTTTTCTGCTAAGGAACTGGCATGCTCATGGCATTGAAAACGTTACCCTTGGGCATCTCGACCCGCTTACCAAGGTGATGAAGCGACGGGCTATTCTGGATGCGCTAGAAAGCGAAGTGCTTGCAGCTGCACGGGAAAAAAGTCCTTTGACAGTTGCTGTTATTGATCTTGATAAATTCAAGAGTCTGAACGCAGAATTTGGTCATGTCTTTGGTGATCAGATGCTTGTGCACTTTGCCCAGCAGTTAGGACAGGTAACAAGACGTGAGGATTTGGTAGGTCGTTATGGTGGTCAGGAATTTATTGTTGTCTTCCCACACTGTCGTTCTGATATTGCAGTGCAGGTTCTGGAACGATTAAGAAAGCATTTAATAGAAAATCCGCTAACCCATGATAATAAGGAAGTTGGGTTGTCATTCAGTGCTGGTGTTTCCTATCTTAGGCCGGGTGACCAGAAATATGAGAACGTAATTGCCCGCGCTGACCGTGCATTGTGTGAAGTGAAATCGAAAGGTGGGAAGCAGATCCTTGATGATGGCGACCGCTAGGGTTTTAGGTTTTCTGGTTATTTTATTTAAGGAGTCATAATCTTTTCGATGGGAATCTTTGACTGAGGGTAGTCTGCTTCCGCAGGAATACACAGATATTTCCCACCTTCGTCCTGTACGAAATTTGGCTGCACGGTGCACACCTGATGTCCTTTCAGGTAGTCAACAATATCAGCAAAACTTTTGAATCGTGCCAGTTTTTCGATATTCATCCGTGTTGGGAAAACTACTTTCCATTTCCCCTCATCAGCTTCTGTTAAAAGTTTTTCAGCGCCAATCCATACAGAGTCAACAGATTCCTCACCATCATGAAGTGCAACCTGATCAGTCGGTGCCTTGGCGATGAAGAAGTGGGTGTCAAAACGTTTAGGTGCCATGTCGGGGGTTATCCAGTGTGCAAAATGGAGTAGCTCTTCAAGCGCGAGTTCGAGTCCTTCCTGTTCAAGTAGAACGGCTAAAGAGATTTCATCCTTCACCAGTTTTTCGCGATAGTGTTCGAGGGCTTCTAGTGAGCTAGCGTTCAGGAGTTCCTGCGAGTCAATCTTTCTTGCGAAGAAAACGCCAGTCTCTTCAAATGCTTCACGGATACTGGCAATGGCAAATGGCATTAGCTTTGCATCGTATTCAGTATGTTGCTTGAGAAGGGTCTCAGCCAATTGCTCATCCTGCGCATCAACTTTGCCACCTGGAAAGACCAGTGCGCCTGAAGCTACATCAATCTGGTGATGGCGAACCACCATGAATAGCTGCGGTATACTCAGGGATTCGTTAACGAGTAGGATCGTGGATGCAGGTTTGACGGTGACAGGGTTCATGAGCTATCCCTAGTGGTGAAAGTGCTAAATCTAGCATAGTGGTATAGACTTGTCCCATATTAAGTGTCTTGAATGTCATCATTCAGGTACTGCAATAATAATAAGAATTCTTGAATCCGTTGGAGCAAGTTTCCGTGCGGGTAAGGATACGGGGGTATCCTCAAAAGAATCGCCATTTTCAGCATGGAGCTTTGTTTGCCTGACAGGATCTTGCTTGCCCGACAGGGGTCTTACTTGCCTGACAGGGGTCTTGCTTTCCCGACAGGGTCTGGGCTTACCTGATGGCTTCGTTGAAAATATCCAGGGGTTTGTTTTGCAAAACAATGTTGTAGCTCAAGAGATGGAAAATCAGCCTTCGTTCATTTCCAGAATGTTGACGAAATTGGGCGACATCTATCTGTGGAAAGATGCGTCCAAGGCCTGTTTTGCTGCTCTAGGCTCATCCTTTCCTCCTATCGTTTTCGGTGTGTGGTTCTGGTTGCACTTTCTGGAATTGAGAAGTTCTGGCAAAGCCTATCTTCCCATGACAGAGAGCGAACTGATTATGGCCATCAACCTGAGTGTCCTGCTTGGTCTGTTTCTTTTTGGCGTTTCTGTTCTGGCAACATGGTGCGTAATCAAGGACAGATTTCATAAGGAAATTCTTAATTTCACACTCTCATCTCTTTCAATCTGTTACTCCATCGTACTGTCACTTATTGGTGTTTTTGATGGCATTTCATGGCTCTTGATTCTTATTTATAGCGCAACGGGTTTGGTCTTCCTTGGGCGTTTACAGGTATTTCTCACCATTACCTTAATGGTGTTGCTGATGGTGCTCTGGAGTTTTCTGGATCCATGGTTGCCCTTTACTGTGAGGGCCTATCATTTTACCAATGCAATCACTATCTCCAGTATGACTCTCGGCGATTTGCTAGCTACCTGGATTGTGGTGTTACTGACCTCTATTTTCTGCTCCGCGGTACTTGATGTGTTAATGGGAGCCTGGCGCCATCGTGAAGAGGATTTGCACAGCAAGTCATTCAGGGATGAGCTGACCTCGCTCTATAACAGGCGTGCCATTCAGGATGGTTTGAAGGAAGAATTTTTTCGTGCCAAGCGAGGTGAGTATCCCTTGAGCGTTGCCATGATCGACCTTGATCATTTCAAAGTGGTGAATGATAGCTATGGCCATCCCTTTGGTGACAAAGTGTTGAAACTGGTTGCTGCAAAAATGTCTGAGATTACGCGTAAAAAAGATTTGCTGGGCAGGTATGGTGGTGAAGAGTTTCTAATTGTGTTTCCTGAGTGTGGAGGAGAGCAGGCGAGAAGAATTCTTGAACGTTTAAGGGAGAACATGGAG